>JBNMLI010000186.1:0-3497 GCA_050874765.1 Alistipes sp. | reverse complement strand
GGACGACAAAATCCACTACAACATCGCCTTCGAGCCTATGTCGGCAGACGAAGCCCCTGTCATCATCACGCAGGACGAGTTTATGCGCCGTATGAAGGAGATGGCAAAGATGAGCGGTGGCGGTATGAGCCAGTTCTATGGTCAGATGCCCGACAACTTCACGATTGCCGTGAACGGTAACCACCCGATTGTCATCGACATACTCGCCGATGTCGAGAAGGAGTACGGCGACAAGTTGAAGAGCATCACCAAGAAAATCGACGCTGCCGTAGCCGAGGAAAAACGCTTCGAGGAGGTCGTCAAAGACAAGAAAGAGGAGGATTTGAGTGCCGAGGAGAAGTCGATGCGCGAGGATTTGTCGAAGAAGGTCGTAACGCTCCGCGACGAGCGCAACGAACGTCTGAAAGAGATTGGTCGCGGCAACGACATGGTGCGCCAAATCATCGACCTTGCCTTGCTGTCGAACGGTATGCTCAAAGGCAAGAACCTTTCCGACTTTATCCAGCGTTCCATCTCGCTTATCGAAGGCGAACGCAAATAGGGTAGCGGGCCTTGCCACGAGAGGCGGGCCTATAAAAAACATTGCGCAGTTTGAAAACAACTGCGCAATGTTTTTTTGTGCCTTATAGTGCCGCCGTAAGCCTTATAGCAACGCCTCTATTTTGGCTTTCAGGTCGTTCTGCGAAATCGCACCTATGTGGGTGCCGACCACTTCGCCACCCTTGAAGAAAACCAGCGTCGGAATGCTGCGAATGCGGAACATCGCCACGAGGTCGTCGTTGCTGTCCACATCGCACTTGCCGATGTTCACTTTGCCTTCATATTCGACCGCCATCTGCTCGACAATCGGGGCAACCATACGGCACGGTCCGCACCACTCTGCCCAAAAATCGATTACCAACGGCTTGGAGTCGTTCTTCAACGACTCGAAATTCTCATTGTTGATTACTAACGCCATAATGTTTTATAATTTAGTTGTTTAATATCTATTTTAGCCAATCGAATACTTTATTTCGTTGTGCCTGATGAAGTCCGCCCACTCGGGCGTAAGCGCCACCTTGTGCTTGCGCGAGAAGAGGTTAAGCGAAACTCCTTCGTGCGTATCCCACAGCGTAAGTTTCAACAACGCTTTGCCGCGCGATTTCTTGACGGTCGTCGTCAGTTTATCGATGAAATAGTCGTCTATATCCTCGACTGGCATTGTCAGCCGCACCTCTTTTATGTTGTCGCGCACCTCCGTTAGTTGTTGCATCGTACCGATTTTGAACTCCAACTGTTTCTGGTCGCCATACGGACGAGGTTGCACACGTCCCCGCACAAGCAGGAAATAGTCCTTGAACAACAGCGGGCGGAACATCTCGTAATCCTTGCCGAACAGCATAAAATCCTTCTCGCCGCTCTTGTCTTCGAGTTTGAACTTGCCGAACGGTTTGCCGGTCTTCGTCGTGAGGTTCTCGACGCTCGTTACCACTCCTGCCAACACAACTTCCTTGCCATTCCATTCGTTCAAATCGCCCAAATCGGTAGTTTGTGCATTACACAGACTGCCGATTATCAAATCGTACTCGTCCAACGGGTGCGACGAGAGATATAGTCCGATAACCTCGCGTTCCTTGTTGAGCAACGTAAGTTTGTTCCACTCTTCGCATACGGGAGCCGTCGGTTTCTGTATATCGCCACTGCTCGTACCGCCGCCAAAGAGGCTCTGCTGTGCGTTGTTGCGCTCCGACTGCACACGCTGTCCGTAGCGAATGAGTTGGTCGAGCAGAGTGTTCGATGCGTTGGTGTCGCGCGAATCGCTCGCAAAGAACTTGCAACGCGAAAAATCGATAATCGAATCGAAACCGCCCGCGTAGGCTATATTCTCCAAACACTTACGATTGATGACCGTGAAGTTTATGCGCTCCATAAAGTCGTAGATGTCCTTGAATCGCCCGTTCGCATTGCGCTCGCCGATAATCGCCATCGCAGCCGCTTCGCCTACGCCCTTGATTGCCGCCAATCCGAAGCGCACGTCGCCCGCCTTGTCCGACGAGAATTTCAGTACCGACTCGTTTATGTCGGGACCCAAAACCTTTATACCCATACGCTTGCACTCGCTCATATACTCGGTGAGCGTCTTGATGTCGTTCAGGTTTCGGCTGAGCAACGCCGCCATATACTCCGATGGATAATTCGCCTTCAAATAGGCAGTCTGATAGGCAACCCACGAGTAGCACGTCGCGTGCGATTTGTTGAAAGCGTATGATGCGAACTTCTCCCAGTCGCGCCAAATCTTTTCAAGAACCTCCTTCTTATGTCCGTTCTTCGTTCCGCCCGCGATGAATTTAGGTCGCAACTCGTCCAGTTTCGACTTGATTTTCTTACCCATCGCCTTACGCAGCGTATCCGACTCGCCTCGCGTAAAGTTGGCAAGCAGACGCGAGAGCAACATGACCTGCTCCTGATAGACCGTAACGCCGTAAGTATCTTTCAGATACTTCTCCATTATCGGTATATCGTACTCTATCGGTTTGCGCCCCTGTTTGCGGTCGATAAAGTCGGGTATGTAGTCCATCGGCCCCGGTCGGTAGAGGGCGTTCATCGCAATCAAATCCTCGAACACCGACGGTTGCAACTCGCGCAGATAGCGTTGCATTCCGAGCGACTCGAACTGGAACGTACCGACCGTGTTGCCCGCGCAGTAGAGCGCGTATGTCTTCTTGTCGTCAATCGGAATGTTGTTTATATCGACCTCTACGCCTTTGGTCTGTCGGATATTCTCGACAGCCTCCTTCATAATCGAGAGGTTGCTCAATCCGAGAAAGTCCATCTTGATAAGACCCGTATCCTCGATTACCGAGCCTTCATACTGCGTTACGAGCATCTTCTGTCCCGTCTCCTTATCGTCCGCCGTGCTGACAGGCACCCAGTCGGTAATGTCGTCGCGACAGATAATCGTACCGCAGGCGTGTACACCCGTACCGCGCACATTGCCCTCCAACTTGCGGGCATACTTGATGGTGTCGCGCAATATCGGGTTGTCCGACTTCTCAGCCTCCTGCAATTCGGGCACGGCATTTATGGCATTGGTAAGGTTGATTTTCAGCGTCTTCTCCTTATCCTTCGGGTCGGGTATGCGGTCGGGGATAAGTTTGCACAGGCGGTCCGATTCCGACAGAGGCAGTTTTTGCACACGCGCCACGTCTTTCAACGCCATCTTGGTCGCCATCGTACCGTAGGTGATGATGTGCGCCACCTTCTCCTTGCCATATTTCTTTGTAACCCAATCGAGTACACGCCCGCGACCGTCATCGTCGAAGTCTATGTCGATATCGGGCAACGATATACGGTCGGGATTCAGGAATCGCTCGAACAGCAAATCGTATGCGATAGGGTCTATCTGCGTAATGCCCAAGCAGTAAGCCACTGCCGAGCCTGCCGCCGAGCCACGACCGGGACCGACCCACACGCCCAATTCGTTACGCGCCGCATTGATAAAGTCCTGCACGATAAGG
>JBNMLI010000185.1:0-3505 GCA_050874765.1 Alistipes sp. | reverse complement strand
GTCCCAACGGCGAAGCAATTATCGACTACTCGATTTACGACGCTATTCGCGCGGGATTCGGCAAGGTGGTATTTGTGATTCGCCACTCGTTTGCCGATGCCTTCAAGGCGATGTTCAATGCCGAGCGTTTCGGCGGTCGCATCGCAGTCGAATATGTCTATCAGGAACTCGACTATCTGCCCGAGGGCTTCTCGGTGCCGGAGGGTCGCGAGAAGCCGTGGGGTACGAACCACGCGGTGATGATGGGTGCGGGCGTAGTGAAAGAGCCGTTTGCGGTTATCAATGCCGACGACTTCTATGGCGAGGACGCCTACAAGGTTATCGGCGACTATTTGTGCCGCCTCGACGGCAGCCGTGACAACTACTGCATGGTCGGCTACGAGGTGAACAAGACACTGTCGGAGAACGGTACCGTATCGCGCGGCGTATGCACGCTGACCGAGGACGGCTACCTCGCCTCGATGGTCGAGCGCACCAAAATCGAGCGCAACAAGGAGGGTGTAATCGTCTTCCACGACTTGGGCGACGATGTCGCACTGGACGAGAATACGCCCGTGTCGATGAACCTGTTTGGCTTCACGCCCGACTACTTCGACTACTCGAAGGAGGAGTTCAAGGCATTTTTGAGCAATCCGCAGACCATAGCCAACCCGAAGGCGGAGTTCTTCATTCCGCTGATGGTGAACAAACTCATCGGCAGCGGCAAGGCGAAGATGAAGGTGCTGCACACGAGTGCGAAGTGGTTTGGCGTAACCTACAAGGAGGACAAACCTGCGCTGATGGCAAAAATCGAGGCTCTCATCGCCGACGGTGTATATCCGCGCAACCTTTGGGGTAAATAACAGACTTAATTCCGAGAAGATGGAACGTGAAGTAAGAGTTCGTTTTGCACCGAGTCCTACGGGACCGTTGCACATAGGCGGTGTCCGCACGGCACTGTACAACTATCTGTTTGCACGCCACCACGGCGGCAAGATGATTTTGCGTATCGAGGATACCGACTCGCAACGCTTTGTCGAGGGTGCCGAGGCGTACATAATCGAGTCGCTCCGCTGGTGCGGCATCGAAATCGACGAGGGTGTCGGCGTGGGCGGTCCTCATGCACCGTACCGTCAGAGCGAGCGTCGCGAAATCTACCTCAAATATGCCAAGCAACTGGTCGATGCGGGTTGGGCATACTACGCCTTCGATACGTCGGCAGAGTTGGACGCTCTGCGCCACGAGGCGGAGGAGCGCGGCGAAACGTTTGCCTACAACTACACCGTGCGCACCAAGTTGCCTACCTCGCTCTCGCTCCCGCAGGAGGAGGTCGAGGCGCGTATTGCGCGTGGCGATGTGTGGGTGATTCGCTTCAAAATGCCCGAGAACGAGGTCGTCAAGATGCACGATTTGATTCGCGGCGATGTCGAGGTCAATACCTCGACGCTCGACGACAAGGTACTCTACAAGTCGGTCGATGCGCTGCCTACCTACCACCTTGCCAACATTGTCGATGACCACCTGATGGAGATTTCGCACGTTATCCGTGGCGAGGAGTGGCTGCCTTCGTTGCCGCTCCACTACCTGCTCTACCGTGCCTTCGGCTGGGAGGCTTCGCAACCCGAATTCGCCCACCTGCCGTTGCTTCTCAAACCTACGGGCGGCGGTAAACTCTCCAAGCGCGATGGCGACAAGATGGGCTTCCCCGTATTCCCGCTCTATTGGGTGTCGCCGACGGGCGAAACGGCTCACGGCTACCGCGAGGACGGCTATTTCCCCGAGGCATTCATCAATATGCTGGCTCTGCTGGGCTGGAATCCGGGTACCGAGCAGGAGATATTCTCGATGCAGGAACTCATCGACGCCTTCTCGCTCGACCGCGTGTCGAAGTCGGGTGCGCGTTTCCAACCCGACAAGGCAAAGTGGTTCAATGCCCAATATATGCACCACAAAAGCGATGCCGAACTCGCCACGCTCTTCCAACCGATTCTGCGCGAACACGGTGTGGAGGTGTCGGATGAAGTTGCGGGTCGCGTGGCGGGCATCATGAAGGAGCGCGCAACGTTCATTTCGGACTTGTGGGATTTGACCTCCTACTTCTTCATCGCACCGACCGAGTATGACGAGAAGCAACTCAAAAAGTACTGGAAGGGCGAGAATCCTGCCCGCTTGGCGGCTCTGCGCGAGGTGCTGGCGGGTATCGACGACTTCTCGTTGGAGAATACCGAGCGCATAGTCCACGGCTGGATTGAGGAGAATGAGTACCCGATGGGTCAGATTATGAACTCGCTCCGTCTGGCACTGGTCGGCGCGGGCAAGGGCCCGGGTATGTACGACGTAACGTCGTTCCTCGGTAAGGACGAAACGCTGCGCCGCATCGACTACCTGCTCGCCAACGTAAAGCCTTTGGAGTAACCAACCGTCGCTGCGCTATGACCATCGAACAACACATCTGGGGCGTAACGCCAGAGGGCGAGGCGGTCGTCATCTACACGATGCGCAATGCCCGCGGCAGCGAGGTGCAGGTCTGCAATATCGGTGCTGCGATAGTGTCGGTCAAGTTTGCCGACCGCAACGGCACAATCGCCGATACGGTGCTGGGCTATCGCGACGCGTTGAGCTACATCGGCGACGGCGCGGCAAGCGGCAAGTGCGTCGGACGTGTGGCTAACCGCATTGCGGGCGGCAAGATGAGCATCGAGGGCATCGACTACTCGTTGGAGGTAAACAACGGCGTGAACCACCTCCACGGCGGTACGAAGGGCTTTGCCAACCGCCTGTGGGAGTCGCGCGTCGAAACCAACCGCGTGGTCTTCTCTTTGCTCTCCGACGATGGCGACCAAGGCTACCCGCACGAGGTAGCGGTCGAGGCGGTTTACGACTTCGACGACGAGGATTCGCTGGAAATCACCTTCTACGCCAAGAGCGACGGCACGACGCCCGTCAATCTGACCAACCACGTCTATTGGAATCTCGCGGGCGAGGCGAGCGGTCGTACCATTCTCGACCACGAACTGCACCTGAACGCTTCGCGCGTGTTGGAGATGAACGCGGTGCAGATTCCGACGGGGCGTCTGCTCGATGTGGCAGGCACGCCGCAGGACTTCACCTCGTGGCGCCGCTTGGGCGATGGCATCGATGCCGAGTTCAACCATATCCGCGACTTCCGCGGCTACGACCACTATTTCGTTGTGGACGGCTGGCAACCCAACATCTTGGGCGAGGTCGGCGAGTTGCGCGACAACGGGTCGGGTCGGTGCGTGAAGATTCTCTCGTCGCAACCGGGTTGTATGGTCTATACGGGCAACTGGCTCTCGGGCGGCTGCCCCGTTGCCAAGTCGGGCGGCCGCTATGCCGACTACGCGGGCGTGGCAATCGAGTGCCAAGGCTATCCCGATGCTGTCAATCACCCCGAGTTCCCGTCGGTGCTTCTGCACGCAGACGAACTCTATTGCCAGAAAATCGTCTTCCGATTGGGGGTATTTTAGTGATTAGTGGATAGTGATTAGTGGATAGTGATTAGTCC
>JBNMLI010000184.1:0-3515 GCA_050874765.1 Alistipes sp. | reverse complement strand
GCTTATCGACATTGACATCGTACGAGAAGACCCAGTCGTCCAATTTATAGGTATAGTATTTCGAGCCGAATGCCGTGGCAAATCGGTCGTCGTAACCGCGCTGATAGACCACCTCGCGAGGCGAAAGGTTCGAGAGCAACTTATCGACATATTTGTCGTCGCCCTCGGCTACGAAAAATTCGCCCGTCGATACGTCCAAAAATGCCACGCCCGTACTCTCGCGCCCGAAATAGACGGCTGCCAGATAGATATTCTCCTTGTTTTCGAGAATGTTATCGTTTAGTACGACACCCGGTGTAACGAGTTCGATGACACCGCGTTTGACCAATCCCTTGACCGTCTTCGGGTCTTCCAACTGTTCGCAGATGGCAACTCGCTTGCCCGCCCGCACCAACTTTGGCAGGTAGGCATCGATGGCGTGATAGGGGAAACCTGCCAATTCGACGAACGATGCGCTGCCGTTGGCTCGGCGCGTGAGTGTGATGCCGAGGATTCCGCTTGCCTCGATTGCGTCGTCGCCGAAGGTTTCGTAAAAGTCGCCCACCCGAAACAGCAGTATCGCGTCGGGGTGTACCGCCTTGATTGCGTAGTATTGCTTCATGAGCGGCGTTTCGACATATTTTTTCTCTTTTTCAGTTGCCATATCCTTGCGTGTACATTATCTGCAAAAGTACGAAATTTTCGCTACTGCGCGAAAAATCTCTCATCGAAATTGACCAAATATAACCTTTCCGTCGCACGCGTCATCGCCGTATAGAGCCAGCGCATCATATCGCGCGTCATCGGCTCGTCGCCGAACAGACAGCGGTCAACGAAT
Organism: Alistipes sp.; assembly: GCA_050874765.1. Taxonomy (GTDB): domain Bacteria; phylum Bacteroidota; class Bacteroidia; order Bacteroidales; family Rikenellaceae; genus Alistipes. The sequence goes on along the minus strand of JBNMLI010000184.1, from coordinate 2,698 downwards.
ACCGCCCGCCACTGACCGCCCTGCGCCTTGTGGCACGTTACGGCGTAGGCAAACTTCACCTGCACGGCATTGAAGTGTGGATTCTCGCGTATGGCCCGAAAGCGTTTTATGCGACTACCTATATCCATATAGTCCTTCTCGACCTCGTCGAACAGCCGACGGCTCTCCTCGCGCGTGAGCGACGGCGATTCGGAATGAATGGTGTCGAGCAGTATTTTGCACTCTATCTCCGTTTCGTCGTAGTCGGCAAACGACAGCACGGCATTGGCAAAGCGGAAGCCGTAGAACTCCTCGTAGCGACGCAGGCGTTTGAGGCAGGCTATGTCGCCGTTGGCGATGAAGTTCATCGGGCAGTTCTCGATGCGCTCGGTGTAGTGGTAGTTGTTCTTGACGACCATCAGCATATCGCCACCCTCAATCTCCTCCTCCTCGGCATACAGCACATTGCGTCTGATGCCATCGTTGTAGCGGTTAGCGCGCTTGTTCGAGCGTGTTATGACGATGGTTTCGTCGCGCCCGTACCTGTCGTAGCACTCCTGCAACAATTCCAGAAATTCACCGCCCTCGACCGAGCGAATGTCGTCGTAGTTCATATCCAGATGCGGAATCTCCACAATGTTCTGTTCGAGCATACAGCGCACCAGCGTGGCATTGAAGAGTATGCCCGATGTCTGCGCCTGTCGCACGACCTCGTCCATCGACTCATAGACCACTTCGCCGTATGGCAACAACTCCGACGGTTCGAGCGCGGGCGAATAGTCCGCTCCGACGGGCGGCAACTGTGCATTGTCGCCCACAAGAATGAGCCGACACTGCCGTCCGCTGCGCACATACTGCATCAAATCGTCCAACAGCGAGCCGCTGCCGAATATGGCTTTGTCGTCGCCGCCATACGACGAGAGCATCGAAGCCTCATCGACTATGAACACCGCATTCTGCTCGCGGTTGAGCCCTATCGAGAATTTCGATTCGTAGGCGGCATTGGTGCGCTCGCGGTAGATGCGCTTGTGAATGGTCAGAGCCTTCTCGCCCGAGTAGCGCGAAAGCACCTTCGCCGCACGCCCCGTCGGAGCAAGCAGTACGGTCTTTATGCCTACCTCTTTGAGCGCGGCTACAAGTGCTGCAATGAGCGATGTCTTGCCCGTACCGGCATAGCCGTTCAGCACAAATATCCGCGAAAAATCGTCGTCTGCGAGATAAGCCGACAGCGACTCGATGATTTTTTTTTGGTTTATTGTTGGCTGATATGAGAATTTTGCGTAAATTTGGGACGCAATAAAAGTTTTGTCCATCGGTAACGATTAAATTTGATACAAACTTATAACAAATAATTAAAATGGGAAAGAAAATAATCCAATTAGTTCTCGGATTGGTAATCATCGGTCTGTCGTTCTGCATCTACAAGCAGATTTCCACTCCTATCAAATTCGAACAGGAGCAAAAGACGCGCGAGGCTGCCGTTATCGAGCGCATCAAAGAGATTCGTACTGCCGAGCGTCAGTTCAAGAGCAAGTACCAGCGTTTCACCGCAAGTTTCGACACGCTTATCAATTTCGTTTTGACTGAAACGATGGAGGGTGAGCGCAAAATTGTCGATGAGGACGACTCCGTCGCAATGGCAATGTTGAAGAAGTTGAAGAAGCAGAACATCGAGAAGTTCACCTACTCGGTCAAGGACTCGCTCTTCAAGAAGCTCTCGGAGCAGGATATTCGCAATATGCGCTACATTCCTTACACCAACAACAAAACCGAGTACATTCTCGAAGCGGGTATGATTAACACCGAGTCGAAAATCGTTATCCCGACCGTCGAGTGCCGTGCGCCTTATATCGCATTCCTCGATACGGTCGCATATCGTCAGGAGGTCATCAACCTTGTCGATAACGATATGAACAACCGCAACAGATATCCGGGTATCAAATTCGGTTCGATGGAGGGTGGTAACAATGAAGCAGGAAACTGGGAATAACACCACTGCACCGAATAAAGATGTGTCCATTCAAGTCAATTTGGGTGGACACTCTTTTTCTGCGTCCGACCTTTCCGCCGACCTCTTGCAGGGCGATGACAATGCCGGGTTTGTCATAAACACGCACAAAGTTACACTCGTACCGCGATGCGCCTTCGAGGAGGCACTCTCTACACAATACCTTGCTGCGGTCGGATTGGCGTGCGACGAGAGCGAAACGACAGTGTGCAGCGAGATGCAGGCTGATACGATAGCCGTTATGGCTATCGACCGCAATGCCCTGAACGCCATACTTGCCGCACTCGGCACGCGCGCCAAATTCACTTCGCCACTGCTCGCCGAGCAGCACGACAGCGGTTGCAATATCGCCATTCGCGTAACCGAGGGTGTTGCCTATTTCCGCATATTCGACTCTGCCCTGCGCCTTGCCGAGGCAGTGTCGGTCAAATCGGCAGACGATGTGCTGTTCTACGCACTCCAATTTGCAAAGGCAACGGGGCTTAACACCGACACACCTATATATATAAAAGGTGCGTCGCACTACGGCAAATTGCTCAAACACTATTTCAAACACGTCGTATGCGAATAATCAGCGGTAAATATCGCGGTCGCGCAATCAATCCGCCCCGCAATCTTCGCGCACGCCCGACTACGGACTTTGCCAAGGAAAACCTGTTCAACGGATTGGGCAACCTTGTCGAGTACGAGGAGTCGGACGTTCTCGACCTC
>JBNMLI010000183.1:0-3583 GCA_050874765.1 Alistipes sp. | reverse complement strand
CAATCTCGCCCATCGTAAGCCCGTGAACGACAGGAATCGGCAACGCCCCTACGCCCGACTTGTAGCGCATATCTAGTATCGGGCCATCGACATACATTCCGTTGGGATTGGGGCGGTCGAGGACAATCACGGGATAGCCGCAATCGGCACACATATCCAGCACATCAAGCATAGTTATATAATAGGTATAGAACCGCAACCCGACGTCCTGCATATCGACCACCACCGTATCGAACTGCGCCAACTGCTCCGCCGAGAGCCGTCGCGGGTGCGCGCCATAGAGCGACCATACGGGGACGCCCGTCCGCTCATCTACCGAATTGGCGACCTTCTCGCCCGCATCTGCCGTACCGCGGAAGCCGTGTTCGGGCGAAATGATGCCGACCAAATCGACCTTCTCGCGCACCAGCAAATCGACCAAATGCTCCTCGCCGACCATCGATGTATGATTCGCCAATACCGCTACCCTCTTGCCGCGTAGCAACGGCAACCACTGCTCGGTCTGCTCCGCGCCCGTCTTCACGGGCGATTGCGCCACCGCAACAGCGGTCGCACAGAGCGCACAGAGTACTGCCAAAAATATCCGTCGCATAAGTTAAATTCCCTCCGCTATTTTCCGCCGAACTCCATCAGGTAAGCCTTTATGAAGTCGTCTATTTCGCCATTCATTACCGCCTCTACGTTCGATGTCTGATAGTTGGTGCGATGGTCCTTGACGCGGCGGTCGTCGAAGACATACGAGCGAATTTGCGAACCCCACTCGATGCGCTTTTTCTCCGCCTCCAACGCCTGTTGCGTAGCCATACGCTTGTCCAATTCGTGCTGATAGAGTTTCGAGCGCAAAATACGCATCGCATTCTCCTTGTTCATAAGTTGCGAGCGAGTTTCCTGATTCTCAATCACATAATTGATTTCCTCGCCCGTATCCTCGTCCTTGAACTTGTAGCGCAACCGCGCCGCCGTTTCGACCTTATTTACGTTCTGACCGCCTGCGCCACTCGAACGGAATGTTTCCCACACCACATTGGCGGGATTTACGACCACCTCTATGGTGTCATCTACCGCAGGCGTTACCGCCACCGACGCAAATGTCGTCTGGCGTTTGTTGTTGGCATTGAATGGCGACAGACGCACCATGCGATGCACGCCGTTCTCGCTTTTCAGATAGCCGTAGGCATATTCGCCCTCCATCTCCATCGTACACGACTTCACGCCGACCTCGTCGCCCGCCTGATAGTCGAGCATCTTCACCTTGTAGCCGTGCGCCTCGCCCCAACGCATATACATACGCATCAGCATCGACGCCCAATCCAACGCCTCCGTACCGCCAGCACCGGCATTTATATCGACTATCGCACCCATACGGTCCTCCTCGCCGCGCAACATATTGCGCAGTTCGAGTTTCTCGATGAGCGCGATGCACTCACCGTACAGCGCGTCGCACTCCGCCTCGGTGGCAATGCCCTCCTTCACAAACTCGGGCATCATCTCCAACTCCTCGGTGTGCTTGCATACGTTGTCGTAGTCGGCAATCCAACTCTTTATCGAGGCGACCTTGCGCAACTGCTCCTCCGCCTTGTCGGGCGCGTTCCAGAAGTCGGGCGCGAGTGTCTTCTCCTCCTCGTTTTGCAGGTCTATGCGTAACGAGTCGATGTCAAAGACACCTCCCCAACGTATCCTGACGTCTTATAGCCTCTTTAATCTGTTCTACCTGAATCATCTTTCGTTATCGTGTTTTTACAAAATTTTCAAAAAATCGCCACAGCACCACTCCGCCCGACACCGACACATTGAGCGAATGCTTTGTGCCGAGTTGCGGAATCTCTATCGCGCCGTCGCACATATCCACAGCCTCCTGCGCCACGCCCAGCACCTCGTTGCCGAACACCAGCGCGTACTTGCGCCCGCACTCCGGCTCGAATCTGTCGAGCATCGCAGCCCCCTCGACCTGCTCCACGGCAAGCAGCGTATAGTCCTGCTCGCGCAACTCACGCAGACACTCGACGGTAGTCGCATAGTGCTGCCAACGCACCGAGAACTCCGCCCCGAGCGACGATTTGTGTATCTCGCGCGAAGGTGGCACGGCACTGATGCCGCACAGCGCAACCCGCTCAACGGCAAACGCATCGCCCGTACGGAAGAACGAACCGACGTTCTGCGCCGAGCGTATATTGTCCAGCACGACCACTACGGGCATCTTCTCCATTTCGGCAAACTGCTCTATCGTCGGACGACCGAGTTCGGCATTGGTTATTTTTCGCATACTCAACAACTATATTTCTTGCAAAATTAAAACATTTCAAAAAATTTTACCTATTTTTGACCGATATTTTGCACTGAACTTCAAACACAAATGCGAAGAAAACTAATTATAACGCTTTTAGCATTTTTCGCTACGGCGACAGCCTCGGCTCAACGGCTCGTTTTCGATGGCGAAATCTCCACCCATTTCGACAATACCGAGTACACGGGCAGCGACTGCGGCACCTCGCGTACAATTTTTGCCGTCAAGGTCGAACCGAAACTCGCCTACCTCTGGGGCAACAAGCACTCTGTCGTCCTCGGCACGGAGTTGCTCAAAGATTTCGGCTCCAAAAAGTTCATCGACGAGGCTAACCTCATCGCCTACTACCAATTCCAAAACGACCGTTTCGGTGCCAATGCCGGCATCTTCGAGCGGTCGAAACTCGTAGGTCGCTACTCGCGCGCCTTTTACAGCGACTCGACGCTCATCTACAACAGCCTCGTGCAGGGCATCGCGATGCGCTACAACCGCGACGAGGGCAAGGCTTTTGCCGAATTGGCAGTCGATTGGACGGGGCTTTACTCGCCCGAAACGCGCGAACAGTTCCGAGTGCTGGTTGCCGGTGGCGGCCGCTTCGCCAAAATTTTCGATGCGGGCGTATCGCTCTCGCTCCAACACTTTGCCAACAAATCGACCTTCGAGGGCAACGTCGTCGATAACGTGCTGGTAAACCCCTACATAGGCATTCGCTTCCACGCATTTTTCGACTTCGACATACGACTGGGCTACTTGCAGGGTCTGCAACGCGACCGCCAACTCGACGAGGGCTGGCAACTGCCTATGGGCGGCGAATTCTCGTTCCGCTTCTCGCGCTGGGGCGTATTCATCGACAACAACCTCTATTTCGGCAAAAACCTTATGCCGTTCTACAACCATACGGGCAAGGACGGCCTCGCCTACGGCAGCAACCTCTACACGGGCGACCCGTTCTACGGCACGAGCCACCACATCTACAACCGCACGGGCATCGGCTACTCGCGCTCGTTCGTCGCCGACCGAGTGCGTGTCTATGCCGAAATGGTACTCCAATACAACGGCAAAAATATGTATTGCCAACAACTTATAGGCGTATCGGCAGCCATCTGCCCGACGCTCTACGACAAAGCGAAACACAATAAATAATCTATACGAATATGGCTACGGAAACAAATGAAGTCAAAGAGAAATCTCTGAACTTCCTCGAAGAGATAATCGAGGAGTCGATTGCCAAGGGCGAAACGCGCATTCAAACCCGCTTCCCGCCCGAGCCTAACGGCTACCTGCACATCGGCCATGCCT
>JBNMLI010000182.1:0-3604 GCA_050874765.1 Alistipes sp. | reverse complement strand
TTGAGGCTCGGGTTGGTGATGTAGTCGGTACCTCCGAAATCGGCTGTTACCCAATCGAAGTAATCGCTGAAATAGTTGTAGCCGATGGCGTGGTTGTCGTCGCCATCGAAACCGAATTCGAGTTCGTAACCCTTATCGTCGCCCAAGTTCTCGCGCAACAGCACATCGTCTATCATATAGTTTTCGGTGCAGGTGAAGCGCAGGTGCATGGCATTGACATCGACCGTGTGGAACGTAGCCGTAGCCAATGTCCATTTGCCCGCATCGGCAGGTGTGGCGATGTCGTATTTCACTTTGTACCACGCGTTGCCGTCCAGACTCGCCTCGACCGCCATATCCTCGGCAGCGGTCGTGCCGTCGGTGTTGCATACGCCGAACGAGAAGAGGAACGCATCGTCGTCGTCGGTCGAAATCGCACCGAGCGAAAGCACGGTGTGTTCGGCATCGAAGCGTGCGCAGTTGCCACCCGACGCGCCGTCGTAACCCGACGAAGGCGTTGCGCCTGTTGCGATGAGCGCATCGCCCGCATACTCGACCATTGCCGAGCCTATGCCGCGTTTGGAGTAGCCGTGATAGCGTATGGCGGTGTCGGATTCGGCAGTGCCGAAGTCCTCGCCGAAGATGCTCAACACTTCGTTTACGCCACTTTGAAAGAGGCTTATATCGACCTTGTTGCCTTCGAGTGTGTCGAAGTGCAGTGCGGCACGGCGTTGGTCGCCGTCGTTGGACTTGACGGTGAGTACCACATCGCAGTCGCCGAAAGCGGCACGCGGCGAGAGGGAGAACCAATCTGCCGACTCTTCGTCGTAGTTGATTACCCAGTAGGTGTTGCTCTTGACCGCTATGACGACATCGCCGCCGTTGTAGTCGATGCCTCGCTTGGTGATGCTGACCGTAGTGCTCGGCACGTTTACCTCCGCCTGCTCGGTCGTGTCGCTCTTGCACGCTGCCAACAGAGTGAGCGCGAGCAGAGCGACGAATATGGTGTTCAGTATAGTTTTCATTGCACGGATTCTATTTCATTTGAATGTTGTATGCCTTTGGTCGCGTCATACGCTCGGTGAAGGTATTGCCGAAGCGGTCGGTTACCGCAATGTCGAGCGTCGATGTGGCACTCGAAGCCTGCACGCGGAATATGTGCGAGTTGCGGGTCGAGGAGTTGTCGCCGTTGAGGTCGCCACCGTTCTGTATGCGCAGAATGTCGTAGCAGATGGTGTGCAACGGGTCGCGGTCGAATGCGCGGCTGACAGCCAGAGGTCGTCCCTCCTCGCTGACGCTGATTTTCCACGCAGGGTCGTAGTCCCATACGTTGATATAGACCACGTTCGCACCCAACGCTCCGTAGTCGTCGCCTGCCGTGTCGCGCACGGGGTCGGACTGGCGGTTGAGAATGTCGATGTAGTTGCGCAGATACTCCTTGACGGTGTTCATGTCGTAGGAGCGGAACTGCTCGGTGCGGTCGCAGGAGGTGCCTTTGTAGTACCACTTGATGTCCGTACCATTGACCTCGAATACCTCGAAGCCCGCCGGCGAGCCGTCGGCGCAGATGCCTCGACCCGAGTATTTGCCGCTCCACCACCAGCATTCGCAGACGGCACCGATGTTATGCTCCATCAGATTGTCTGAAACGACCATCGTGTCGGTGTGGTGGGTGTGGCCCGATACTATATGCACGTTCTTGAACGGAGCGAGCAGTTCCACGATGTCCGCCGTACCGCGTTCGCCACCGATGACGGGCTTGACCTCTGCTGCGGCATTGTAGGAGCCGAACAGCGGGCAGTGGACGCCGATGACGACGGGTTTCTGCTTGTCCTTAATCAGCAAAAGGTCGTATTGCAACCACTCGTATTGCGCCTTCGGCAGATTCTTGCCGAAGGTGCGGTCGCCCATAACGCCCTCCGATGCTCCTGCGTTGCGCCATACGATGTTGTCGAGGACGATGTAGTGTACGTCGCCGATGTTGAACGAGTAGTAGGAGGGTCCGAATACGCTCTTGTAGTAGGCTTCGCCAGCCTCGTCGCCCACTTTATAGACATCGTTGTCGTGGTTGCCCATGGTGTTGAACATCGGTATCGGATACTCTCTGACGGTGTTGTAGTAGTTGAGCGGGTTGTAGCGTTGTACATACCAATATCTGTCCCACGTCAGGTCGCCGAGCATTATGGCGTAGGTCTTGTCCAGCCCATACGATGCCGCCAAGGCTTGCGAATCGGTCATAAAGCCGTCGTGGAACTGCGACATATCCTTATTTGCCGAATCGCGGTTTGCCAAGTGCAGGTCGGCGGCAAAAATTATGGTGTGGTCGGTGTTGTCCACCTTGCGCAGTTCGAAGTTGCACTGTTCGCTCGTCTCCTTGTCGGTCGAGATTGTCGCCCAATAACCCGGTGCGGGATTGGTTCCCGTTGTCGGCATATAGCCTGACGGAAGGCAAATCCACACGAAGCCGTTAGTCTTCTCCGACGCGAGCCAGTAGAAGCCGTTTTCGTCGGTTACCGTGTGGGCATAGCCGTCCGAAACCTCGACTCCTGCCAATCCCGTTTTTTCGCAGAATACGGCACCGCGCAGGTTGTAGCCTTCGCGCTCGGGGACTTCAAAATCGTGCGTAATCCACACATCGATGCGACAAACCTTCTGCGATGCTTCGCCACGCGAGATATAGAAGTCGTAAACGCCCTGTCGCAGGAGTTCCGAGATGGTGAAACTTGCCGAATGGACGGTAATCTCCGCGAGCGGAAGTTCGACCTTTGCCAACTCGTTCTCGAATATCACCGAGTCGCCCTGCTCGAAGCCGCGACCCTGAATGACGACGCTCTGCCCCGGGAAGACCGAGAGAGAGGTGTTGATATAGACTTTGGTAACCAAGCGGTAGGCATAGTGCCACTCCGCTTTTTTGTCGCTGTGGCACGCCGGCAGAGCCACTGCTGCCATAAGCAACATTAGTGCGACCAATTTACTCTTTGTTTTATACATTGTACTCATCGTTTTATCTGCTACTGATTCTGATTATACCCAAGCGGTTGGTTCCCGCATTGTCGATAGGCGTCGATGTGTTTTTGGCTCGTCGCGAATCGGCAACACGCAGGCGCAACACGAGGTTTGCGCGGTTGTTGCACTCGGCAGGAAGGTCCACGGAGTAGAGTTTCATTGCCGCGCTTGTGCTGGCGTTTGCCATCAGTATGCGGCCTGCCTCTTTCCATTCGCCTATCGGTGCGTTTTCGTCGTCGGCATACTCGACTATGTAGTTGAGCGGTCCCGAACTCGACGAGCAACTTGCCACATCGAGCGACAACTGCCCCTCGGCTCCTTCGGTCGATGCGGTGATAATCCACGCAACGCCGTCGCAGTCGAGTATGCGGTTGAAGTTGTTTTGCCACCAATCCTGTGCCACGATGCAGTAGTAAATCACATCGACCGAATTGGCATATATCGGAATCCACTTGCCTCCGACCAATTCTGCCGCACGACTGCGTGTCCATGCGGGTTGGAAATACATCGAGGTGCTGCCCGCCTTGTTGTTCACGGCTACGCTCTCGCCCGTGGCAGACTCTTTGAGTTGCCCCGTGCCGATGCAGGCGGTTGCCTCGCTCAATCCCTTGGAATACTC
>JBNMLI010000181.1:0-3604 GCA_050874765.1 Alistipes sp. | reverse complement strand
GTGCCGTGGCAATCTACCATTGTGTAGTCCCCCGCGCCTTTCCTGCGCCTTTCCCGCGCCTTTCCCGCGCCATAATACCCCCCCCAAAAAAAACAAAAAACCCACCCGACACACAAGGCATCGGGCGGGAAAATCACAATCGGACGACGACTGCCCTACTCGGGCTTCACGAGCGAGAGGTACAACTCGTCGAGTTGCGACTGGTCGAGGCGCGAAGGGGCATCGAGCATCACATCGCGACCCGCATTGTTCTTCGGGAAGGCGATGTAGTCGCGAATCGAGTCCGAACCGCCGAAGAGCGAGCAGAGGCGGTCGAAACCGAATGCCAAACCTCCGTGAGGCGGCGCACCGAACTTAAAGGCATTCATCAGGAAGCCGAACTGCTCCTGCGCACGCTCGGGCGTGAAGCCCAAGCACTTAAAGATGAGTGCCTGCAACTTGGCATCGTGGATACGAATCGAGCCACCGCCGATTTCGGTGCCGTTGCAGACGAAATCGTAGGCGTTGGCACGCACGCGACCCGGGTCGCTTTCGAGGTACTGCACGTCCTCGGGCTTTGGCGACGTGAACGGGTGGTGCATAGCGTAGAAACGCTGCGTCTCCTCGTCCCACTCGAACATCGGGAAGTCGATAACCCACAGTGGAGCAAACTTTTGCGGGTCGCGCAGGCCGAGTTGCTGGGCAACCTCCAAGCGCAGGGCGCAGAGTTGCGTCAGGGCCTTGAATTTCGCACCGCACAAGATGAAGACCATATCGCCAGCCTTGGCACCGCAACGCTCGGCAATGGCGCGCACCTCGTCTGCCGCGAAGAACTTGTCGATGGACGACTTCACATTGCCGTCTGCCTCGCAACGAATACACACAAGACCCTTTGCGCCGACTTGCGGACGCTTGACGAACTCCGTGAGCGCGTCAATCTGCTTGCGCGTGTATGTGGCGCAGCCCGGCGCGGCAAAGCCGACGACATATTCGGCAGCGTCGAATACCGAGAACGAGTGGCCGTGTGCGAGGTCGGTCAGGTCGGCAAACTCCATACCGAAGCGCAGGTCGGGTTTGTCCGAACCGTATTTCTCCATAGCCTCAATCCACGGCATACGGCGGAACGGCTCGGTGAACTCTATGCCCAGCACATCTTTGAACATATATTTTGCCCAACGCTCGAAAATTTCGAGAATATCCTCCTGCTCGACAAACGACATCTCGCAGTCGATTTGCGTAAACTCGGGCTGACGGTCGGCGCGCAAATCCTCATCGCGGAAGCAGCGCACAATCTGGAAATAGCGGTCGTAGCCCGCCACCATAAGCAGCTGTTTGAGCGTCTGCGGCGACTGTGGCAGCGCGTAGAACTGGTTAGGGTTCATACGGCTCGGCACGACGAAGTCGCGTGCGCCCTCTGGCGTTGAGCCGACCAGATAAGGGGTTTCGATTTCGAGGAAACCCTCGTTATCGAGGAAACGGCGAATCGACTGTGCCATCTTGTGGCGCAGCAACATATTGCGCTGCAACGGCGGACGGCGCAGGTCGAGGTAGCGGTACTTCATACGCAGGTCGTCGCCACCGTCCGAATGCTCCTCGATGGTGAACGGCGGAGTTACTGCCTCGTTCAGCACGACGATTTCGTCGGCTGCGACCTCGATGTCGCCCGTAGGCATCTTCGGGTTTTTCGACGAACGCTCCACCACACGGCCGCGCACCTGAATCACAAATTCGCGTCCGAGCGATGCGGCAACCGCCTTTGTCTGCTCGGCAGAGTGTTCCTCCACCACAATCTGCGTGATGCCGTAGCGGTCGCGCAGGTCGATAAATGTCATCGCGCCGAGGTTGCGCACCTTCTGCACCCAACCCGCGAGGGTTACGGTTTTCTCTACATCTGCGGCTCTCAACTCGCCGCAAGTGTTTGTTCTGTACATATTATATTGTTTGTTTTCGGTTTTTTGTATCTTTGTAACTCGCAAAATTAGTAAAAATATGGAAGTAACGGCTCAAACAGACGAAAAATATATGCGTCTTGCACTAAACGAGGCACGCGATGCGTTTAATCAGGGAGAAGTCCCTATCGGAGCGGTGATTGTATCGGGCGGGTCCATCGTCGGACGCGGCCACAACTTGGTCGAAACGCTTACCGACGTTACGGCACATGCCGAGATACAGGCACTGACGGCGGCATCGGCAACGCTCGGCGGCAAGTACCTGCCGGATTGTACACTTTATGTTACCGTCGAGCCGTGCGTGATGTGCGCTGGGGCGTTGGCATGGAGTCAAATCGGGTGTATAGTCTATGGCGCGTCCGACCCGAAACGCGGCTACACCCGCATCGGCAACGCCATGCTCCACCCCAAAACACGGGTTACCGCGGGCGTGCTGGCTGCCGAATGCGAGGCTCTGATGAGCGAATTTTTTGTGAAATTAAGACGCTGATTTTGAAAAGTCGAAAGGATATACTAAATTTGCATTTAACTTTTGCTTGACCCCCGAAAAGGGAAAGAAAAAGAAAGGAAACGCAACTTGCGCGACACCGAAAGCAAACAAAACGAAACAATAATAAAGTACAAAGTGTATGAAAAAGTTAATTTTAGCAACCATTGCCATGCTCGCCTTCGGCTGGGCATCGGCGCAAACCTCTTCCAATGAGGTAGTTACCAAGTATAACGAGGCAGTTACCGCCATTCAGTCCAAGGACTGGTCGAAGGCCCTTCCGCTGTTGGAGCAGGTAGTGGACAAAGGCATTGATTCAGAGGACAATACGGTGCTTAACTGCGTTCAGACGGCCAAAAAGTATATCCCTACGGGCTACTTTATGCTCGGTGGTCGCGCCTACAAGTCGCAGAACTACGACGAGGCTCTGAACTACTTTGCCAAGTCGGCAGAAAAGGCTGAATTATACGGCAATACATCGGCAAAGAACAAGGCTAACACATGGGTTGCCAATGTTTATCAGGCAAAGGGTGGCGAGGCGTTCAACAACAAGGACTACGCCACTGCTGCCGAGGTATTTGCAAAGGGTTATGCAGCCAATCCGCGCAACACCGACATGGCACTCAACCTCGCGATGAGCTACTGCGAATCGGGTGAGTATGAGAAAGGTATGGATATTTACAACAGCATCTGCGCACTGCCTGCCGAGAAGTATGCCGATGCGATTGCAAAGGCAAACGAGATGAAGGCTCTCTACACCAACAACGAGGTTGCCAAGTTGCAGGGTGCGGGCGACAACGACGCGATTATCGCAATGGCAGAGAAGATGCTCGCTGCCGACCCCGCTTCGGCTCTGGCAGAAAAAATCCGCTTGCAGGCATACAACAACAAGAAGGATTATGCCAAGGTGATTGAGTTGGGCGAAAGTGCCGCAGCGGCGCAGACCGACGAGGACAGCAAAAGCGATGTATATTTCATTCTCGGCGCGGCATACAATGCCAAGGAGATGAAGGAACAGGCTATCGCCACACTGAAAAAGGTTACCGTAGGCAACAGTGTCGAGGCAGCCAAGAAGGCACTTGCCGACCTGACGAAATAGGTTGCGCAAAGCGTTTTAATGCAAAGCGGTCGGAACCCGAATGGGATTCCGTTTTTTGGTAATGATGCCAAAAATGGCGCTTATTTGAGG
>JBNMLI010000180.1:0-3667 GCA_050874765.1 Alistipes sp. | reverse complement strand
TTTTCTATACTATATATAATTGTCCCGCTGCTTGTCCCGCCAACCGTACCGCTAACTGTCCCGCCAACCGTACCGCAGGCTGTCCCACCGCCGTCCGCCGAAGCGACGATATCGTCATAGTCTGTGATAGTTATGAGCGTCAGGGTTGTCCCAAACTTTGTCCCGCCAACCGTTTCGCCAACCGTCCCGTCAAGCATGTCGCTAACCGTACCGCCCTGTATGACCCGAGTCGAGATGGAGAGCAACCCTCGGGCGGGTGTGTCGGCGGACAGCGATTCGAGGTAGCGGGCAACGGCACTTTTGCTCCAACCCCACCGCTCCGCCAACGACCGCAGGGTGGTGGCAATCTGACCGCGCCGCATCTTGATGCAACCCTGCCGCATGCGGACGTAGCGTTGTTCGCAATAGGTTGCCTGTTCGAGCAACGAGAGTGCCGCCTCGAAGCGGCTGAATGTGCGTTTGGTTTGCCACTCGGCAGAGCGGTACCAACGACGAGGAGTGCGCAGAAATCCTCTGTTCATAGTGTTGTAGTAGTTTGAATGTTAGTGATTTGGCACGCAGCCGACGACTTGCCGACGGTGCCTGTTTGATAGTGCAAATATACAACATTGCGAAGGCGATGTCAAGTGTTTTCGGGGAAAATTTTAGGGGGATTAGGGGGGTATGACGGGTTTCTTCTCACGTGCTTGGCGATTGATTTGTGTTGGGCGCGTCGGTCTTTGGCGTTCTCTTTGGCGTTTTTCGCTTGTCTTGCTCGTTATATAGCCACCGCTATACGCCTCGCTCGACAAACGAAAACCCCTCAAATATCTTCGGCAAATCCTCTCGCCCCCAACACAAAATCACTCGCCTTATTCTATGAGGTCTAGGAGAACTGGGAGTTCTAGGATAGCAGGCAAGTTTTTGTGTTTGTGTTTGCTTTTGCTGATTTTCCTAGTTCTCGTAGGACTCCTATATCTCGTAGAACTCTTAAAAACTAACCACTAACCACTAACCACTACTCACTATCCACTACCCACTTACTCTCCTTCTCGGCTCGAAAAGATATTGCGGGCGAGGTCGGTGATGCTGTTGATGCGGACGACCTCGATGCCCGCGATGCGCTTGTGGGGCTTGGCGGCGTAGCCCGAAACGACTATGCGCTTGAAGCCCAAGCGTGCTGCCTCGGCGATGCGTTGGTCGGTGCGCGGTGCGGGGCGTACCTCGCCCGAGAGTCCGAGTTCGCCTGCCATACATACGCCCTCGTCTATCGGACGGTCGAAGTAGGAGGAGATGACTGCCGCGACGACTGCCAAGTCGAGTCCCGTGTCGGCGACCTTGAATCCGCCTGCGAAGTTGAGGAACACGTCCTTCTGAAACATCTTCAAGCCGACGCGCTTTTCGAGTATGGCGAGCAACATATTCATACGGCGCGAGTCGTAGCCCGTCGTGTTGCGCTGCGGAGTGCCGTAGGCTGCCGAGCCGACCAGTGCCTGCACCTCGATGAGGTAGGGGCGTATGCCATCGACTGCCGCACCGACGGCTATGCCGCTCAATGGCTCGTCGTAGTGGGAGAGGAGGATTTCGGAGGGGTTTTCGACGCTGCGCAGTCCGTCGTGCAACATCTCGAACACGCCGATTTCAAACGTCGCACCGAAGCGGTTTTTGATGCCGCGCAAGATGCGGTAGGTGTTGTTGCCGTCGCCCTCGAACTGCAAGACCACATCGACGATGTGTTCCAGAATCTTCGGGCCTGCGATGGTACCCTCCTTGGTGATATGTCCGATGATGAAAATCGGTATGCCGCTGCCTTTGGCATATTTGAGCAGTGTGGCGGCGCACTCGCGAATCTGCGACACGCTGCCTGCCGACGAGTCGATGAGGTCGGTGTACATCGTCTGAATAGAGTCGATGACCACGATGTCGGGGCGGATTTCGTCAATCTGCGCCACTATGTTTTCGAGCAACGTTTCGGTGTAGATGATGCACTCGGCGTTGCGTATGCCGATGCGCTCGGCACGGATTTTGATTTGCTCTGCCGACTCCTCGCCCGAAACGTAGAGCGTTTTGAGGTGGTTGTCCGAGAGGGCAATTTGCAACGAGAGGGTCGATTTGCCGATGCCCGGTTCGCCACCGAGCAGAATGAGCGAGCCGGGGACTATGCCGCCACCCAGCACGCGATTGACCTCGCTGTTGCCCGTGTCGATGCGTTGTGTCGTGCCGCTCTCGATGTCGGTTACGCGCTGCGGACGGGCCGTCGGTACCGACTTGCCTGCCACGGCAGCGGGAATTGAGCCGCTCTCCTTGGCGATGACCTCCTCCGCAAACGAGTTCCACGCACCGCACGAGGGGCATTTGCCGAGCCACTTGGGAGCCTCGAAGCCGCACTCGCGACAAAAATATGCCTTCTTGACCTTTGCCATAACTGCCCAGCGTTTACTTTATGATGAATCGGAAGATGTCGTTGCCGTTGGCGAAGATGAGCAGTGCGAGAATGAGTGCCAGACCGATGTACTGCGCCACTTCGAGGAAGCGGTCGCTCGGCTTGCGGCGCGTAATCATCTCCCACAGCGTGAAGAGCGTGTGGCCGCCGTCGAGACCGGGGATAGGTATGATGTTCATCACGGCGAGGATTATCGAGAGGAATGCCGTCATATTCCAGAAGCGGAACCAGTCCCACTCGGAAGGGAAGATGTTGGCGATGGCGATGAAGCCGCCCACCTGCTTGTAGAGTCCCGTGTCGGGCTTGACGATGAGTTTGAGCTGCTGCCAGTAGTTGTCAATTACGCGGGCGGTGAGTTTCGCACCCTGCGGAATCGACTGCAAGAGTGTGTAGTGTTGCGTGCGCGGGGTGTAGGGATTGAGTACGGTTACGCCGATTTTGCCGTCGCTGCCGACGGGTACGCCGATGCGGACCACGGCATTGTCGCGTTCAACTGCCAGCAGTGCCTCGCCCGAGGCGTGTAGGCGCAGCAGGGAGTCGTATTTGAGGAAATCCTCCTCGTGGAGGTCGTCTATGCCGACGATGCGGTCGCTGTGGCGCAAACCCGCCTGCAAGGCTGTCTGCGAAGCGACGCTGTCGATGATGAAGGGCATGCGCGGTGCGTAGAGTCCGACGTATGCCCGCTCGCCACCGTTGCGCAGAGCGTTCAGCCGAGCGTAGGGGAGCGTCAGTTGCACCTTTTCGCCGTTGCGCACAACCTCGGCACGGACATCGTCCTCGGCAAGAATCAGCGCAGGCAGAATCGAGGCGATGTTGTCAATCCGCTTGCCGTCGAGGCTCGCTATGCGGTCGCCGTCGCGGAAGCCCAACTCCCTGCCAGCCTCGCTGAAATTGTAGCCCCAGTGCATATCGTCATTGGCGAGGTAGCTCGTGCCGTAGGCGTAGGAGATGCCGCAGTAGATGGCAAATGCCAGCACCACGTTCATCGTAACGCCCGCCACCAGCACAAAGAAGCGTTGCCAAGCGGGTTTGGCGCGGAATTCGTCGGGCTTGGGCGGGAGCGCGAGTTGCTCCTTGTCCATGCTCTCATCGACCATACCCGCGATTTTGACATAGCCGCCGAGCGGCACCCAGCCGATGCCGTACTCGGTGTCGCCGCGCTTGAACTTGAAGAGCGAGAACCACGGGTCGAAAAATATGTAGAACTTCTCGACACGGATTTTGAAGATGCGTGCCGCGATGAAG
>JBNMLI010000179.1:0-3673 GCA_050874765.1 Alistipes sp. | reverse complement strand
CGGTGTGCAACGCCACGCCGTCGCGCATACGAATGCGGTATTCCGCCTTGTCGCATACCTGCTTTACCGGCACTTGCGCCACCGCCGCCTGCGCAGCAAAAAGGAGAAGAATTAAGGAAAAAGTTTTGGTCATTTGGTATAACTGTTTTTTGTTTCAAGTGTTAGTGATTAGTGATTAGAAATTAAAAAAAACACTAACCACTACTCACTATCCACTAACCACTTACACAATGGTAGATGGCAGTCAATCTTCGCATAGACCCTAATCGGGTATCCGCGCCTTCTTTGGTTGCTCGATTGTGCCATGACTTGTTTATTTTTACTAATTTACTAAAAAACTGCCCACTATTCACTAAACAGCGGTAGATTGCCACGGCACGTTTCGTGCCTCGCAATGACTTTGTTGTTTAATGCGCGATGGCTACTCGCCACGCGCAAGCCACTAACCACTAATCAAAACACTTCCCTCAAAATCTCTATCGACTGCACCTTGCGAATCGAATCGAGGTGGAGCGAGTAGTAGTCCACAAGCGCATTGAGTATCTCGACGCGCTGATTGCGATTCAGCCCAATCTCGCCCAAACAGCGCACGTCGCATTCGAGCAAATCGCGCAGAATCTCGGCATACGCGCCGTCGAGCGTGTCGTTGTGCAGCGGCATAACGGGCGTGAACATACCCTCGCGCATATCGAACCACGCCCCCGCGGTGTAGTTGTTCGCAGGGCTGAAACCGAGGTAACGGCTTATGTTCGCCAAGAACCACAGATGAAAATTCGCCACCCCCTCCTCCAAGGCGTCTAACGCGCCAATGCTGCCCCACACAAAGTCGAACAACGGCGCATTCGCCTCACTCTCTCCGATGAGCCGATAGAGTACCTCCGCCATAAAGAGAGCAATGGTCGATTTGCGCACGTCGTAGGGCAGTGTTTTGAGTACCAGAGAGTTGTGAACATCGCGCAAGCGGTGCATCTCCATGCGCGACGACTGCAAACCCTCGAACTCGATGGCAAACAACGGCTGAAACAGAGCCATCTTCGAGCCGTGTCCGCGCGCGGAGCGTATGCCCTGCACCATATAACTCTGCCGCCCGTACACGTCGGTCAGCAGGTGGGCGACCATCGCCCCCTCGCCATACTTCACCGTGTTGAGGACGATGCCCCGCGCCTTGTATGTTTTCATCGGTATCTCGCTTATTGTGTGTAACTTGCGCCCGAGCTATATGTCCAATTTTTCGACCGTTTCGCGCAGACGCTCGGTGTCGAGGTGGGTGTAAATCTCGGTCGTAACGATGCTCTCGTGCCCCAGCATCTCCTGCACCTGACGAATGCTCGCACCGCCCTCCAACAGGTGCGTGGCAAAGGAGTGGCGCAACGTGTGAGGGCTGACCGACTTCGCGATGCCCGCACGGGCGCACGCCGCCTTCAAGATGTTGAATATCATCACGCGCGTGAGTGCCGTGCCGCGATTGTTCAGGAAGACGACATCGTTGCTGCCCCACCGCTTCTCGCGACGGTCGTCCAAGTAGATGCAGATGCGCTCGCGGGCGGTGTTGCTTATCGGCACGAGCCGCTGCTTGTCGCCCTTGCCGACCACGCGAATGTAGCCCTCACCGAAAAATAGGTCGCACATGCGCAATGCCGTCAGCTCCGATACGCGCAACCCGCACGAGTAGAGCAACTCCACTATGGCACGGTCGCGCCGACCCTTGACGGTCTGCGTGTCGATGGAGGCGATGATGCGGTCAATCTCCTCGACCGAGAGCGTGTCGGGCAGATGGCGACCGAACTTGGGCGTGGCGATGAACTCGGTCGGCAGTTGCTCGATTTTGTCGTTGAGCAGCAAGTAGTTGTAGAAACTTTTGATGCCGCTCAACACCCGCGCCTGCGTGGTTTTCTCCTTCGCCGTGTCGAACAGATACGCCATATATCGCTCAATCATCTGCGGCTCGACCTTGGTGGGCGGCACATCGAACCACCGCAACACATAATGCTCGAAGCCGCCCAAGTCGCGCATATACGCCTGCACGGTGTTGTCCGCGAGGTGTTTCTCCAACTTTATGTATGTGCGGTATGCTTTGAGCGTGCGCTCCCATTTGTCGCTGTAGTTGCCATTTGCAGTGCGTTGTTTCCGAATACAAAGATAGTTTTTTTAGTGGATAGTGATTAGTGGTTAGTGGATAGTTTTTTTTGTGATTAGTGGATAGTGAATAGTGGATAGTGTTCTGCAAATAAAATAATAAAATAAAGAGTCATGCCACACGCGCTCAACGGCGCGTGAGTTGGCATCTACCGCTGTTTTAATTACTACTCACTAACCACTAACCACTAATCACTTAAACAATGGTAGATGGCAGTCAATCTTCGCATAGCCCCGAATTGGGTATCAGCACCCTTGTCGGTTGCTCGATTGTGCCATGACTTTTTTTTTTGATTTTTCTATCCACTATCCACTACTCACTAACCACTAACCACTTAAACCCCATTGCGACCCAGCCGTCGCATTGCAGGGTGCGTGTGTGGGTGAGGTGGTGCGCTGTGGCGGCGGAGAGCATGGCGTCGATGTCGGACGCCAGAAATCCGCTCATAAAAATCTCGCCTCCGCGGTTCAGCGTCTGCACGCACGCGGGCAGTGCTTGGAGGAGTATGTTGCGGTTGATGTTGGCAAGGATAAAGTCGTAGCGGCGGTCGGCAACCGTCGCTATGTCGCCCATAATCGGGTGTACGCGGTCGGCAACGCCGTTGGTCTGCACATTCTCGCAACAGTTGGCATAGGCGAAGTCGTCGATATCGACCGCGTCCACCGCTGCCGCGCCGTACCTGATGGCGGCAATAGCCAGCACACCCGTGCCGCAGCCCAAGTCCAAACCCCGTTTGCCGCGCAGGTCGGAGGCGAGAATCATACGCACCATAAGGCACGTTGTGGCGTGATGCCCCGTGCCGAACGACATCTTGGGCATAATCACGATTTCGGTTTCGTGGTCGGGTTGCGCAGGGTGGAACGGTGCGCGAATCAGCACGCGCCCATCGACATCGACAGGAGTGAAGTTGCTCTCCCACAGCGCATTCCAATTCTGCGACTCGATTTGTACGAATCGTCCCTCGACGCCGTAGCGGCGGAGCAGGTCGCCGACCTCCTCCATACAGTCGGCAAGGGCGTGTTGAGGAATGTAGGCTTTGAGCGTGTCGCGCTCCTGCGCAAAGCTCTCGAAAGGGAAATCGGCCAATTCGGCAGTCAGAATCTCGGCAACTTCTGCCGACGGGGTTGCCACGTTGAGTTCGACGTAATCCATAGCGGTAAGTTTTCGACAAATGTAGTGTTTTTTTAGTGATTAGTGGATAGTGTTCTGCAAATCAAATAATAAAATAAAGAGTCATGCCACGCTCGTTGAAAACGAGCGAGATGGCATCTACCTTTGTTAGTGATTAGTGGTCAGTGAGTAGAAATTAAAAAAACACTAACCACTACTCACTATCCACTAACCACTTAAACAATGGTAGATGGCAGTCAATCTTCGCATAGACTCTAATTGGGTATCAGCACCCTTGTCGGTTGCTCGATTGTGCCATGACTTATTTTTTGATTTTTCTACTCACTATCCACTAACCACTACTCACTAAAAAAGTCCCCCTCGCAGGAGGGGGATTTAGGGGGTGGGTAACAAATCTTATCTGAT
>JBNMLI010000178.1:0-3689 GCA_050874765.1 Alistipes sp. | reverse complement strand
CGATAGCCTCGTAAACACCCGTATGGCCTACCATATCGCCATTGGCGAAGTTCAGGCAGATGAAGTCGTATTTCTGCAATTTCAGTGCATCGACCAACTTGTCGGCAACCTCATAGGCACTCATCTCGGGTTGCAGGTCGTAGGTTGCCACCTTCGGCGAAGCGACCAAAATACGGTCCTCGTTGGCGAACTTCTCCTCGCGACCGCCGTTCAGGAAGAACGTAACGTGCGCATACTTCTCGGTTTCGGCAATACGCAACTGCTGCAAACCGTGCGACGATACCCACTCGCCGATGGTGTTGTGGACATTCTCCTTGTCGAACAAAATGTGCAAGCCCTTGAACTGCGCATCGTAAGGCGTCATACAGCAGTAGTAGAGCGGTATCGTGTGCATACCTGCCTCGGGCATATCCTGCTGGGTGAGTGCGACGGTGATTTCGCGTGCGCGGTCGTTTCGGTAGTTGAAGAAGATAACCATATCTTCCGGCTTAATCGTACCGATAGCCTCACCCTTGTCATCGACATTGACAATCGGCTTGACGAACTCGTCTGTTACGCCCTCATCGTAGGACTTCTGCATTGCTGCAACCATATCCTGCGACTTCTCGCCGATGCCGTTCACGAGGCAGTCGTAAGCGATTTTCACACGCTCCCAACGCTTGTCGCGGTCCATCGCGTAGTAGCGACCGATAATCGAAGCGATTTTGCCGGTCGAAGCCGCCATGTGCTGCTGCAACGCCTCGATGAAGCCCTTACCGCTCTTCGGGTCGGTATCGCGACCGTCCATAAAGCAGTGAACGAAGGTATGTTCGATGCCGTAGTGCTTGGCGATGTCGCACAACTTGAACAGATGCTCGATTGACGAGTGAACGCCGCCATTGGAAACCAAGCCCATAAAGTGGACATTCACGCCCTTCGATTTGGCGTACTCGAAGGCGGCGACAATCTCCTTGTTGTTCAGAATCGAACCGTCCTTGCAGGCGCGGTTAATCTTGACCAAATCCTGATAAACCACGCGACCTGCGCCGATATTGAGGTGTCCTACCTCGGAGTTGCCCATCTGACCGTCGGGCAGACCGACATTCTCGCCATCGGTGCGCAACTGCGCGTGCGGATACGAAGCCGTCAATTTATTGATATACTCGGGGTGCGCCTCAAAGATGGCGTCCGACTTGGTGTGATTACCGATGCCCCAGCCATCGAGAATCATCAACAAAACTTTGTTTGCCATAATCTATTTGTTTTTTACTTCAATTTTTCCATAATCAACTCCTCGGCACGGTCGATTGCCTGCTGCAATCCCTCGGGACGCTTACCGCCCGCCGTAGCGAAGAACTTCTGACCGCCACCGCCGCCGTTGATTGCCTTGGCAGCCTCGCGGACAACCGCGCCCGCATCGACACCTTTGGCAACCACATCGTCGCCCAGTGCAACCATAAGCGTAACCTTGCCCTCGAAATCGGAACCTGCGACAAACACGAGGTTCTTCTTGCGCGAGCGCAAGTTGTATGCCAAGTTCTTCACGAAATCGCCCGTGCGCGGCATCTGCATAGCAATCTTCAAGATACCGTCTTGCTCGGCGGTATTGTTGAGAATCTTCTCCGTCCAAGCCTCTACTTGCTCTTTGTGAACACTCTCAATCTCCTTTTGGAGCGATTCGTTACTCTCGACAAGACGCTTAATGGCCTGCTCGATTTGCGGATTATTGACCATCTCGCCGATGCTCTTCATCGTATCCTCGGCAGCATATACCAAATTCTCCGCCTTCTCGCCCGTAACCGCCTCTATACGGCGGATACCCGCCGAAATGGCAGTTTCGACCACGATTTTGAAGTAGCCGATGTTACCCGTTGCCGAGGTATGCGTACCAGCGCACAACTCGACCGAGTCGCCAAAGCGTACCATACGCACCTTGTCGCCATACTTCTCACCGAAGAGCATCATAGCACCCGCAGCCTTCGCCTCCTCCTGCGTCGCATTGCGATTCTCGACGAGCGGATAGTTGGCACGAATGCTCTTGTTCACCAATCGCTCGACCTCGCGCAACTGCTCGGGCGTAACCTTCTGGAAATGCGAGAAATCGAAGCGCAAACCCTCGGGCGACACCATCGAACCCTTCTGCTCGACGTGCGTACCCAGCACCTTACGCAACGCTGCGTGGAGCAGGTGGGTTGCGGTGTGGTTGTTGGCAGCCGCCTGACGCTTCTCGGGATTGACGACGGCGTGGAACACGGCGTGAAGGTCTTGCGGCAACGATTGTGCAATGTGCATAATCAGACCGTTCTCCTTCTCGGTGGCGATAATCTCTATGCGCTCGTTCGCATTTTCGATATAGCCGACATCGCCGACCTGACCACCGCCGTTGCCATAGAACGGCGTGCGGTCGAATACTAATTGGTATGTTGTCTTGTTTTTGGTCTGAACGCGACGGACGCGGGCAATCCGAACATCGCACGCGAGCGTGTCGTAGCCGACGAACTCGCTCTGCTTAATCGGCATAATCTCCTGCCAGTCATCGACGTCCTGTGCCGCAGCGTTGCGCGAACGCTCCTTCTGCGCCTGCAACTCCTTCTCGAACTCCGCCAAATCGACATCGACGCCGTGTTCGCGGGCGATGAGTTCCGTAAGGTCTATCGGGAATCCGTAGGTATCGTAGAGCAGGAATGCGTCCTTACCCGAGATTTTGCCTTTGCCCACTTTGGCAATAACGCCGTCAAGCAGACCGATACCGGTTGCCAACGTGCGCAGGAATGCCGACTCCTCCTCCTCGATAACCTTCTCGATGAGCGTCTGCTGTGCCTTGATTTCGGGGAACTGCCCGCCCATTTGAGCGACTAACGTAGCCACCAATCGGCAGATGAACGGCTCGTTGAAGCCGAGGTAGGTATAGCCGTAGCGCACCGCACGGCGCAGAATACGGCGGATAACATAGCCCGCCTTGACATTCGACGGCAACTGACCGTCGGCAATCGAGAACGCGATTGCACGCAGGTGGTCGGCAATAACGCGCATTGCCACATCGACATCGGCATCGTCGCCGTAGCGTTTGCCCGACATCGACGAGATGGCGGCTATGATGGTTTGGAAAATATCGGTATCGTAGTTCGACTTCTTGCCCTGCATAATCATACACAGACGCTCGAAGCCCATACCCGTATCGACGCAACGCGCAGGCAGCGGTTCGAGCGAGCCGTTTGCCTTGCGGTTGAACTGCATGAAGACGAGGTTCCAAATCTCGATGACCTGCGGGTGACCCATATTGACCATCTCGCGACCCGGCTTGGCGGCTATCTCGGCATCGTCGCGCAAATCGAAGTGGATTTCGCTGCACGGACCGCACGGACCCGTTTCGCCCATCTCCCAGAAGTTATCGTGCTTGTTGCCGCGAATGATGTGGTCCTCGGGCAGATATTGTTTCCAGTAGCCGTAAGCCTCCTCGTCGAAAGGCACGCCGTCCGACTCACTACCCTCGAAAACGGTAGCGTACATACGCTCCTTCGGCAGGTGATAGACATCGGTCAGCAACTCCCACGCCCAGCCGATTGCCTCTTTCTTGAAGTAGTCGCCGAACGACCAGTTGCCGAGCATCTCGAACATCGTGGGGTGGTAGGTATCATGACCCACCTCTTCGAGGTCGTTATGCTTGCCCGACACGCGCAAACACTTCTGTGTATCGGTTGCACGAGGGT
>JBNMLI010000177.1:0-3706 GCA_050874765.1 Alistipes sp. | reverse complement strand
TAACAACCACATCGCCCATTTGCAGGCGCAACTCGTGCGTTGCGACGAGTTCGATACCAGCACGCACAACGCGCGTAATCGTAACGTTGTAGTTCTCGCGAATATGCAGGTCGCCGATGCGCTTGCCGTTCAACTGCGGCTTGGTAACGACGATACGTTGTTTTTCGAGATTCGACGATGCCGAGTGCCACTCCTCGTCGGCAATATGCACGCGCTCACCGACCAGCGACTCCACCAGCTCCTCGTCCGTACTGCTCACCACAATGCGCAACACATCGTTCTCGTGCAACAGCGTTTCGTCCGATGCCATTTTTTGGTTATTATCCTCGCACATAATACGCGCCACAACGAACTTCGTGCGAGCAATGCGCAACAGGTCGGCAATGCTCTTGCCGACAATCGCGTGATTGGTTACGCGCAAATCGATGCGCTCCGTATGAGGCGCATTCGCCTTCTCCTCCTTTGCCGACTCGTCCTGCAACTTGATGCGGAACACGGCGCGAATGATGAGCATCGACACGATTATGCCGACCACACCGAGCGGATATGCCACCGCGTATGCCGTTGCCAGCACACCGTTGGCCTTGTCCGTGATGTCGCTTATGGTCTGCTGCGCAGCACCGAGACCCGGAGTATTGGTTACCGCACCCGACAGCACACCGACCATCGTCGTCAAATCCTCGCCCGTGATGGCGTGTATGCCGTAGCACAGCGCACAACCGAGCAGCACAAGCAGCACAACCAACGCATTGAGCTGCAAGCCCTCCTCCTTCAACGACTCGGCAAAACCCGGACCGACCTGCAAACCAATCGAATAGACGAACAGAATCAGACCGAACTCCTTGACGAACGTGCAGACCGTCGGATTGATGGTAAGCCCGAAGTGCGAGAGCAAAATACCGACGAACAGCACCCACGTTATGCCGAGCGACACCGAACCGAACTTTATGCGGTTCAGCAACAACCCGAGCGCGATGGTCAATGCGATAATCAGCACCGCATTGGCAATACCGTCCGAGGTGAACAAATCAACTAACCATTGCATATAAATACAGAATCTAAATTTCCAATACAACGCAGAAGCACCCGCCGTCTGACTTCGTAAGCGACAAGTATTCCACAAAACGTGGCAAAGATAGCACAATTATTCGCCCCGCCCAAACAAATTAAAAAAAATTAAAAACAAACCGCTCACTTTAAGGGTGGTTAGTGGGCAGTTAGGAAGAATAGGAGATAATAGGAGGTCTGGGAGAACTAGGAGAACTACGATGGCGCGGGATTATTCACTACACACTAGCCACTATTCACTAAACAAAGGTAGATGCCAACTCGCTTGCTCGACGCAAGTGTGGCATGACTCGGTTTTTTATAGGAGCACCAAGAAAACAGTGAGTTCTACGAAGGCGCGGGAAATGCTATCCACTAATCACCAACCACTTTTCACTATTGTTATATTTGTGCGAGCGTGTTTGCCGAAAAATTCGTACCTTTGGGAGAAAATAGACCATTAAGAAATCGATTCGTTATGGCTGCACCGCTGGCAGAGAGATTGCGTCCGCACACGATGGACGACTACATAGGGCAGGAACACCTTATGGGCAAGAACGGAGTGATTCGCCGCTTCATCGAGGCGGGGAATGTGCCGTCGTTCATATTATGGGGTCCTCCGGGGGTGGGCAAGACCACGCTCGCGCGAATCGTTGCCAACGAACTGCAACGCTCGTTCTTTACGCTCTCGGCGGTAACCTCGGGCGTGAAGGAGGTGCGCGAGGTGATAGAGTCGGCGCGCAAGCAACGGTTCTTCAACTCGGCAACGCCGTTGTTGTTCATCGACGAGATTCACCGCTTCAACAAGTCGCAACAGGATTCGTTGCTCGGAGCGGTCGAGCAGGGCGACGTTACGCTCATCGGCGCGACGACCGAAAATCCGTCGTTCGAGGTGATTTCGCCACTGTTGAGCCGCTGTCAGGTCTATATCTTGAAGCCGATGAACGATGCGCAGTTGGACGAGTTGTTGCAACGTGCACTGACGGTCGATACGGAGTTGAAGCAACGCGACATAGAGGTGCGCGAGCGCGAGGCTCTGTTCCGTTTCTCGGGTGGCGATGCGCGTAAGTTGCTCAATATATTGGACATAGTAGTCGGCGCAACCGACGGTAAGGTCGTTATCACCGATGCGGCGGTAACCGATGCCCTGCAACAGAACATCGCGCTCTACGACAAGAACGGCGAGCAGCACTACGATGTCATCTCGGCATTTATCAAGAGCGTGCGCGGCAGCGACCCGAATGCGGCGATTTACTACTTGGCGCGTATGCTGGCAGGTGGCGAGGAGCCGCGTTTCATCGCTCGGCGACTGGTGATACTCGCGTCGGAGGACATCGGACTTGCCAACCCGAATGCGTTGCTGTTGGCAAATGCCTGCTTCGACACCGTCCACAAAATCGGTATGCCCGAGGCGCGCATCACGCTTGCCGAAACGGCCATCTACTTGGCGACTTCGCCCAAGAGCAATTCGGCATATATGGCTATCAACGAGGCTCTTGCGTTTGTCGGCAAGGATACGACCGACCGCCCCGTGCCATTGCATCTGCGCAATGCCGTAACCTCGCTCATGGGCGAGGCGGGCTACGGCAAGGGCTACAAATATGCCCACGACTACGAGGGCAACTTCGCCGAGCAGGAGTTTCTGCCCGACACACTCGCGGGCAAACGGTTCTACGCGCCCAACACTGGCAACCCGTCGGAGCAGAAGATTGCGCAACGCATCAAGCAGTTGTGGGGCGATAAGTATGAAAAATAAGAGAAAGCGTTATGAAAAAAATTGCAATTCTGATATGCGCCCTGTGCGCAATGACGGTTGCCAATGCCAATGCGGCGGCAACGGTTGGGGTGGCAAATGCCACGGAAAATACCACGACGACAGTTTCGGCACAGAAGCATACCGAGTGCTTCCGCGTTGCCGACGGTCAGGAGTTGCGGCTCGACCACTATGTAGCACAGGACGTTAAGGGCTTGCGTCCGTGCGTGGTGTTTGTTTTCGGCGGCGGATTTGCCACGGGCGTGCGCGATGCGCAGAAGTACCTCTCCTATTTCGAGATGCTCACCGCCGGCGGCTACGATGTCGTGTCTATCGACTACCGCTTGGGCTTGCGTGCCACGCAGTCGCCCGACTACGACTCGAAATCGGTCGGCTTGCGCGAAACCATCGCAACGATGAAGCGGTCGGTCGATTATGCGGTCGAGGATTTGCTCTGCGCCACACGCTACATACTCGACCACGCCGAGCAGTGGCAAATCGATACCTCGAAAATCGTTGCGAGCGGGTCGAGTGCGGGGGCAATCACGGCATTGCAGGCGGAGAACAACATCTGCAACCGCACCACCATGGCGCAGATACTGCCCGAAGGGTTCAACTATGCGGGCGTAATCGCCTTTGCGGGTGCCGTTTTCTCGACCAAGGGCGAGCCGAAGTGGGCAGCCGCGCCTTGCCCGACGATGCTCTTCCACGGCACGTCGGACAGCAACGTGCCATACCGCAAGGCGGCGGTGTTCGGTATCGGATTCTACGGCTCGGAACTCCTTGTCGAGCAGTTTCGTAAGATGGGTGCGCCCTACTGGTTCTACTCGGCGGAGTATCGTTCGCACTCGATGGCAGAGGAGCCTATGGTGCGCAACCACGCCGAGATTCTGCGCTACTTGGAGC
>JBNMLI010000176.1:0-3710 GCA_050874765.1 Alistipes sp. | reverse complement strand
CAACGCGCAGAGCCGATTGTTGCCACACCTCCACACTCGCCGCCTGACGCTTGCCTGCAACATAGAATCCCACTTCGCCGACCTTCTCGGCTTCGGTGTCGAAACGGTCGTCGGTGGCACTGACCGCCAATTCGTACTCACCCTTTGTATAGTCGGCTTTCGTTTCACTGCAAGCGAGTCCGTCGGTGCACGACATCTCGACGTCGGGCGTTGCCGAGTAGAGTTTTACGGTTGTGCTTTCGCCCGATTTCGCCG
This sequence comes from Alistipes sp., assembly GCA_050874765.1. Lineage (GTDB taxonomy): Bacteria > Bacteroidota > Bacteroidia > Bacteroidales > Rikenellaceae > Alistipes. Next base: position 3,455 of record JBNMLI010000176.1, on the reverse strand, counting down.
ACACATATACCTTCTTGTAGTCGTTGCCGACAATCACCTGCGGACGCTGATAAGCAACTATGCCGACGAATGTCGTCGATTGCAATTTGAAATTGAGCTTACTCAACCGCAACGTGTCGAGCGTGTTGTTCGCCTGCAATGCCCGTGCTGTTATGGTGATGTTGTTGCCTGCCTGCCCGCTCGAAGGCTCGCAAACGAATCCGTCGGTCGCCAATATACGCCAATCGTATTTGGCATTTATCGAAAATTGCGCCGTCGAACCTTCGCTGCCGCCTATGTACAACGAATTATTGGTTATGCCCGAACTGATTTGCAACGCATTGTTTTCGAGTGTCGATTCCTTTTGACAACCGAAAAACAGTGCGAGTATCGGCAATATGTATAAGAGTCTTTTCATTTGCACTTTGTCTGTTAAATGTCGCAAATATAGTAAAATTTCGCTTTCACTGTTTGTGGTGCGACCTCCGCTATTTGTAGTATCGCAGCTTCATATTGTTGATTTGCCACGTCCGTTCGCGTTTGAATACATAGCCCTCGGGCTTGTTCCAATAGACGCGACTGTAATCGAAATAGTAACCCTTTACCTTGTCGTGCGGTACGGTGAACGGCACAAACTCGACCGTGCGACTTATGATGCGACCTTTCAGATACTTCCAATCTTTCGAAGCTATGTAGTCCAGCCCGTGCGAGAACATTATGATGTGCATCGGCGACTTCTCTTTCAACCCGTCGCCCGACGCGGCTATGGTGTTCAGCACTCCGTTCAGTCGGTCGTAATACGCCTTCTCGCGCTCCTTGTCGCCCGATGTGCCGTAGGCGTATGCCATGATATTGAGCAACTGCGGACTGAACGGGTCGCGCTCCATCGCCTCCATACCTGCGGCAATCAGTTCGTCAATGTCGCTCACACTCGGCTCGTCTATCGCCAATCGTGCCATGATGGTCTGCACTCGGTTCATTCCGCTGTTAGCCTCCAACGGCTTGTACTCGGGCTGATAGGCATAGCCGTAGTAGAGATAGTGATACTCCTCTGCCGTCAGCGGCTTGCCCTCCTTGTAGCGCAACATAAGGTTGGGGTAGTAGAACGGCGATGCCGAATCGGCTATCTGTATGCTTATGTTGTCGTTGTCGGGTACCTGCGCTGCCGCGCCCATCGCCATCGCAACGGCTGCGACGACCGCTATGATTTTGCGTAACATCATATCCGAAAAGTGTTTTTGCCTATAAACGCAACCGTTAGCGATTTTCGTATTCGGCAATCGTCCGCTCCATCTTCTCGCGCAACGCCGCACTTCCCTCGACCAGCGGCAGACGCATCGTCGCTCCGCACAACCCCTTGATTGCCATCGCTGTCTTTATTCCGACAGGGTTGCCCTCCTCGAATAGTAGTGCCGTCATCTGCGCAAGCGGAGCAAACAGCGCGTCGGCATCGTCGAATCGCCCTTCGGCAGCCGCGCGAACGAATGCCGCTGTCTGCGTAGGGTAGAGCTGCGCCAATACCGATATGACGCCCACGCCGCCCAGTCGCATCGAATCGACCGTCAGCGCGTCGTCGCCGCTTATGAGCAGAAACTCCTTCGGCGTGCGCTCCCTGACCTCGCGCATCTGCGCCACATTGCCCGAAGCCTCCTTTATGCCGATGATGTTCGGGCAGTCGGCAGCCAGCCGAGCCACCGTCGCGGGCTGAATGTTCACACCCGTGCGCCCCGGCACATTGTAGAGCAGTATTGGCAGCGGCGACACCTCCGCCAGTGCCTTGAAGTGGCGATACAATCCCTCCTGATTGGGCTTGTTGTAGTATGGGCTGACGCTCAACACCGCATCGTAACCCTCCGTGATGCCGCTCCGCAGAGCCTGCTCCACATCGCGGGTGCAGTTGCCGCCCACGCCGATGACGAGCGGTATGCGCCCGCCTACGCGCTTCTTCACGAACTTCGCGACCGCCACACGCTCGTCGGGGGTCATCGTCGGTGCCTCCGATGTCGTGCCGAGTGCCACGATGTAATCGACTCCGCCCTTGATTATATACTCGATAACGTGCGCCAGCGCACCAAAATCTATTCCGCCATTCTCGGCAAAAGGCGTTATCAGCGCAACACCCACTCCTGCAAATTTCATATTTTTCTCCATACTCCTATTCCGTTAAAACAGACTGCCCTGCACGGGCGCGTCCGTACCGTTTTCACTCTTTTGCTCCTCTTCCGCGCGCACTGCCTTGCTCGGCGCGTCGGCAGCATCAGCACTCTCGACCATCGCCATAAACTCCTGCTCCGAGATTATGCGCACGCCTAGTTTCTGCGCCTTCTGCAACTTCGCAGGTCCCATATTCTCGCCCGCAACGATAAAGTCCGTATTCGCCGCTACGCCCGACTGATTCTTGCCACCGTGCGCCTCGATTAGAGCCTTCAACTCGTCGCGAGAGTGGTCGGCAAATTTGCCCGACACGACGATGTTCTTGCCCGCGAGCGCGTCCGAGAGCAACTCCTTATGCTCCATCTCGAACTGCAATCCCGCCTTGCGCAGTCGCTCGATTATTGCGCGGTTGCCCTCGTCGGCGAAATAGTCGATTATCGAATCGGCAATTTTTGCACCCACCTCGTCCGACTCCATCAGCTCCGCCGCCGAAGCCGCCATAATTGCATCTATATTCTTAAAATGACTCGCCAGATACTTCGCCGTCGTTTCGCCCACAAAGCGAATGCCCAAGCCGAACAGCACGCGGTTGAACGGCACCTCGCGCGAGGAGGCTATGCTGCGAATTATGTTGTCTGCCGATTTTTCGCCGAGGCGCGGCAACGCCGCAAGGTCGGTCGCCCGCAGGTCGTACAGGTCGGCTATGTTGTTTATCAGCCCGCTCTCGAAGAGCAACTCGACCGTTTCCGCCCCCAGCCCGTCGATGTTCATCGCCTTGCGCCGTATGAAGTGGATTATCCGCCCGAGAATCTGCGGTCGGCAGTGGTTCTGATTCGGACAATACATCTTCACCTCGCCCTCGTAGCGTGCAAGCGGCGTGCCACAGACGGGACACACCTTCGCGAACTCGAACGACCGACTGTCCGCAGGTCGTTGCGACAGCTCCACACCAGTGATTTTCGGTATAATCTCGCCGCTCTTCTCGACATAGACCATATCGCCTATGCGTATGTCGAGTTGCGCAATCTGCTCGGCATTGTGCAGCGTCGCACGCTTGACGGTCGTACCTGCCAACTGCACTGGCGCGAGGTTGGCAACGGGCGTTATCGCACCCGTGCGCCCGACCTGAAAATCTACGCTGAGCAACTTCGTCAGAGCCTGCTCCGCCTTGAATTTGTACGCCACCGCCCATTTCGGAGCCTTCGACGTGAAGCCCAACGCCCGCTGGTCGGCATAGCGATTGACCTTCACCACCACGCCGTCCGTCGGGAACGGCAACGCTTTGCGCGCCGTGTCCCAATAGGTTATGTACTCCTCAATCT
>JBNMLI010000175.1:0-3722 GCA_050874765.1 Alistipes sp. | reverse complement strand
CCCGACCTTGCGGCAATGCGTTCGCCACTGACGGTGCAGGAGGCTCTGTGGTTGCTCCGCGACTTCTCGATTAAAGACATCAAGTTCATCATCGACCGTATGCAGAGCAAGGAGACGTTCCTGCGCAACACCCGCTTCTACTCGACCTTCATCTCGTTTGCCCGCCACGACAGCACCGTCATTCGACGGAATAACTAAAACTTAATCACCTCGTCCAGACCGAATTCGCGGTATTGCGACTGCAACTCCTCGTTGCGGTCGGAGAGAATCAGCAGTTTGTCGCCCACCTGCAAGGCGGTACGCCCCGACGGCACAAAGTAGTCGCCATCGCGGCAGACCATCACGACCAACGTATTGTCGGGCAGCGTGATGCGGCTCAACGTATTGCCCGTGGCGAGCATCTGCTCGTTCACCTCGACCTCGGTGAATGCCGACTTCATACGGTCCTGCAACGCATCGCCGAACGAACTCTCGCGCTCCTCGTATGCCAGTCCGAGCAGGTTCGCCATACCGCTGACGAAGGTACCCTGCACCAGCAGCGAGATAATCGTAACGATGAATACCACGTTGAAGACCAGCCGTGCGCCCGCTATGCCCTCGACGAGCGGATAGGTGGCGAAGATAATCGGCACGGCACCGCGCAGTCCGACCCACGACACATAGACGCGTGCCTTATACGAGAATTTGCGGAACGGAGCCATGCAGGCATAGACCGCCACGGGGCGTGCGACGAGAATCATAAACGCGCCGACCGTGATGCCCAGCAGCAGCGTATTGAGGTCGAGCAACTCCTCGACATTGACCAGCAAACCGAGTGCGAGGAACATAATGATTTGGAAGAGCCACGTGATGCCGTCGAAGAACGTTACGACGGTACGCTTCTGCGCCAAGCGGTTGTTGCCGACGACCAAGCCCGCGATATAGACCGCCAAGTAGCCGTTGCCCTCGATGAGCGAGGTGAACGAGAAGGTGAAGAATACGAACGCCAGCAACAGCACCGAGTAGAGCGAGGCGTTGCTGATGTTGATTTTGTTCATCGTCCACACCGCACAGCGACCGAAGAGATAGCCCGAGAGCGAGCCTATGCACATTTGCAGTACGAACAGCCCTATGCACGCGCCGATGCTCAACGGCTCGCCGCTGCCCGAGAGCACGCCGACCAGCAGTACGACGAGTATGTATGCCATAGGGTCGTTCGAGCCGCTCTCCAACTCCAACAGCGGACGCAGGTTCTCGCGCAAGCCCTGTTTCTTGGTACGCAGAATCGAGAATACCGATGCCGAGTCGGTCGAGGACATCGTGGCGGCAAGCAGCAGTGCGAGCGGGAATCCGAGCGTGTAGCCGAGGTAGGGAGCGACTATGTAGATGAAGCCGCCCAGTATGAGTGCCGTAATCAGCACACCCGCCGTGGCGAGCGTTATGCCCGGAGCCAGCACGGGACGGATTTCGGAGTATTTGGTATCCATACCGCCCGAGAAGAGAATGATGCACAGGGCGACCATTCCGATGAATTGCGTAAACTCGGGCGAGTCGAACGAAATCAGCTTGTAGCCGAAGAACAGACCGACACCCAAAAAGAGCAGCAAGGCGGGCGCATTGAAACGATACGCCACCTTGCCTGCCAACACTGCTATGAAGAGCAATACGGCTCCTATGAGCAGGAAATTTTCACCTGTAATTATCATTTGCTAACTTACAATTTTCATATCGCACAGCGGTCGGTACTCCAATTCGGCATACTCGAACGGCTGCATCGCCACAAAACTGCCGTCGGGCGTTGCATAGAAGAGCACCGACACGGCGGAGATGTTGCGGCGCGGGAGTGCGAGCAACCCCTTCCAGTCGCCCGACTGCACCGCCTCGACCACCCGTCCGCGTTGCGAGCCGTCGAACATCAGCGTCTGCTCGCGCAGGAACGTATGGCTCGGACGGTGGTAAGGCACACCCCTGCCCAGCAGTCGCGCCGCCAGCAGTATGGCACCGACGAGGGTAACGATACCGCCCGACAGCACGAGTATCGACTTTGCGTCGTTCAATTCGGCATCGGCGGGCAACAACGCGTTCACCACGAGCATCGCCACACCCGCCACAAGCACCAGTGCAGGCACTGCCGCACTCTTGCGGCGACATACTATAACATCTGCGTGCGAAGCATACAGAGCCTCGCAAAACTTTACTTTATCCATAATTTACTCTTTCGTTTTCGTTAATTTAAGACTTTTTGATTTACGCGGGCATTTTCTGCGGAACACCCGTAACCGCCGTCGGACGCACCGTCGCATCGGTGCGCCTCGCACAGGCACAAAAGTTGTCTAAATACGAATCCGGCAGAGCGCGTAGAGGTAGTACTCCACGGCTCGTGCGCCGAGCGAAAGAGGATAAACGGGGTTGTCGGCAGAGTGGCGACCGAGCAGAGCCGCACAGCGACCGACCGCAACCGAATGAATTATGCGGGCAGAGGAGCATCGCGAACCCGTGTGCGACGCCGACACCCTGCACGACGGCACGCATACCGTCTGCGCGTAGTCGATATTGAGGTTGTAGCGGTGCTGACACGAGAGTTGCGCATCGTAGTTGTTGCACACCGCATCGGCGTGGCTCTCCGTGCGCGACAAGGCACCCGTGCCACACTCGGCTTCGTTCAGCCCGATGCAGCACAGCACAAATGCCAATATGACCACAAACCTGCGCATAATCCGAAGGCAAATATACAAAAAAATTTTTTACTGCGGAATAAAAATATAGGTGATTGTACCCGACTGGCGGGCAGGTGCGGCATCGTTATGGTCGAAGCGCGAGTTGCGTGCCGAGGCTACCGCCGTGCTGCGCATACACTCGTCGCCACCCGAGGCGACCTGTGCCGATACGACCTCGCCGCGCTGATTGACCACTATATTGACCACCACCTCGCCTCCGCCTTCGCAACGGTAGGCGGGCTTGTCGAGATGGCGACTGTAACGCACAGGGTTCACGAGCGAAAACGACACCGTAACCGAGCCTTTCACCCGTCGGTCGCTCTCCTCGTCGCTGTTGCGCTCGCCGTGCGCCTTGCCGTGGCGGATTGAGTTCGCCTCCGCCACACCGCGTTCGTATGCCTCGCGATTGGAGCGCATACGCTCCTCGACGGCATCTGCCGACGAGTTAATCTCGGCTGCATTGATGCCCTTGTCGTCGCGCAGATTCTCGTTCAGCGCATTCTCGTTCGACGACACGTTGCGTATCGCGTTCCAATCTATCTGCGAGTTGTTGCGCCGCACCTCCGCCTCCAAGCGGTCGCGCTCTGCGGCAAGTGCATCGAGCGTCTGCAAATCGACGACCATACTCCCCTCGTTCGAGCGTGGCGTGGTGGCGACCTTGTAACCCATAAAGACTATGCCGAAGAGCAGATAGGCAATGATTGTAACGAACAACCCGACGCGGTGGTCGTATGCCCAGCCGCCCATATCCTCTCTCCTACCGTCGAACGGCAACCGCAACGGCGGCCGCTTATTTTGCTTATTTGTGTTGGTTTCCATAATTGTTATTGCGTATAACGGGTTTCTTCTCACGTGCTTGGCGATTGATTTGTGTTGGGCGCGTCGGTCTTTGTCGTTCTCTTTGGCTGTTTTCGCTTGTCTTGCTCGTTATTTATATAGCCCCCGCTATACGCCTCGCTCGACAAACGAAAACCCCTCAAACATCTTCGGCAAATCCTCTCGCCCCCAACACAAAATCACTCGCCT
>JBNMLI010000174.1:0-3758 GCA_050874765.1 Alistipes sp. | reverse complement strand
TTGCCCTTGTGCGGATTGGCGACGAAATCGGTCATCGGCGTACCTTCGACCATAGCCCACATCTCGCGCTGTATGCCGATGGGACGTGCCGCGTCGTAAACGAGCAGATTAAGGTCGGGACGAATGGTTTTGAGCAGATGTTGCGCCGCGACGACCTTCTCGGCAAGTGCGGGCAACATAAACGCCTTGTGCAGGTCGTGGTAGAGCGTGCGCCCCATAAAGTTGTAGGGCGTGGCATAGACCAAATGGACGGCTATGCACTCGTCCATCTCGGCAATATCGACCAACCCCGCAGCACGCATACGCGCCTCGGTCGGGGTGTCGGCAGTGTCATCGACCGCCTGTGCCGTGTCGGCAGGCAGCGGCAGGGTGGTGGTGCGGCTTGTGCAGGCGAGCAAGAGCGTCGCCAGCGCGGCGAGCGAGAGTTTCAGTGCGTAGTTCATTGTGCAATATGTTCAGATTTCATCAGACAAAAATAGCGAAAATTCCGTAACGATACCAAGAAAAAAGCGGGTCGCCCCAACAAGGACGACCCGCTTCTTCGCTTAATATGTTACGCACTTACTCCTTGATGCAACGCACCGATGCGGCGGTTGTCTTGGCGTTAGATGCGCTCAGGCTGATGTTGATTTTGTTCCAGCACGACCACGACAATACCGGCGCGCTGTTGTAACCGATGTCCTGAATGTCGGCTTCGCTGTCGTACTCCGACAGTGAGAAACTCGAAGTCGATGTCCAGTAGTAGCCCGAGTAGTTGGTCAAGCGCAATGCACCGTCCCAGCCGCTCATTCCGTTGTGGGTCATACGGTTACCTGCTGCCGGCCACCACTCGTTCGGGAAGTTGGCAGGGGCTGCGCCATGACCGTATGCCGAGTAGAGGTCGTCTTGGAACACATTTCCGTCGATAACACCCCAGTGCTCCGACAGTTCGTGGTGGTTAGGCACGCGCCAGCCCTTCGGACAAGGGTCGGATTCTGCCGACCACGCAGCGGTCGTTTTGCTTGTGAACATCTGCGAAGCGAGGTAGCCCAATTTGGTCGGATATTGCGCCGCAACATCTGCGTTGTCGAACGTAACATCTTTTGCTACGCCCCAAGCATAGCCGTTGGCGAGAATGGTCGGCTTGGTATTCTCCGTTTGGAATGCCTCGGCAGCCGATTCCACATCTGACTGGGAATCCTTCGGACCCGGGAATGCCTCCTTGCGACCCCACTGATAGAGCAGACCGATTGACTCGGCAACCTTATCCGACGATGTCGCGCCGAGGTTCATATTGAGGAACGTACCCGATGCTGCATCGAGATTCAGTCCCTGCACGAACCACAGGTGCCAAGTCCACACGATTTTGCCCGCGTTATCGAGCAGTGCCACGACGGCATTGCCCGCCTTGAACGCATCGGCAGTCTTGAACGTGATTTTGCCGCCTTTGTATGCAAGCGAACCCTCGTCGAGCAAGCCCTCGGCGTCGCTCCACACGCGAACGACCTTCGCGCCGCTCACTGCCACGCCGTTACCCTTCACCGCATCGAACGATACCGTGCCGGCATCGCTGACGACGATACAGTTGGCACCGCTCTTCGGAGCAGGTGTCGCGATACCGCCCTCGCAGATTACCTTCACCGCGAAATCGCTCTCGTTGTTGGCGGAGTCGATGACGCGAATGATGAACGAAGCCTCGTCGGGAATCGACGGCGACATCAGTTTTACTACACCCGTGTAGCCCGAGCCGTCCTCCTTCGGCGTCGAGGTGTTGCTCTGCACGCGCCAGAGGTTGGTCGTTACGGATTTGAGCGTTACCGCGCCACCGCAAGTTACGTCAATCTTTATGTTCTTGCTCTCCAACGCACTGAATTCGTACACCGAATTGTCGAACGTAACGCTGATTTCGGTTGCCGAGAGCGCGATGGTTGCCGATGCAACCTCCTTGCCCTTTTTGTTGGTCAGAGTGAGCGTAGCCTTCGATGTGCCTACCGTGGCAGGAGCGGTGATGGCAAGTGTGCCCTCGTATCCGCCTTTGGCTGCTGTGTCGAATTTCTTGACCGAGCATTTCCAATCCTTCGACTCGGCAACTACCGCAGCCGTCAGATTCAACGCGCCCTTGCCCGTTACGGTGAAGCCCAATTCGGCTGTCGCGTTAGGGGTTACGGTGCACGACGATTTGTCGAGCGTGAGTTTCACATCGTCCGACAAGTCGTCCGACGAAGAAACCGTACAACTGCCCGATATCGTCTTGCCCGAAGCGGTCGATACCTCGGCATAGAGTTTACCCGAACTCTTCACCTCGGGAGCGGTCAGCGCGAACGAACACTCGAATACGCCCTCTGCTTTTTGGGTTTTGTCCAATCCGTTTACGTCCCAACTCGACTCGGGAACGACGATTCCTATGCGGAAATCCTCGCTTGCACCCGATACCGTGAAGGTAATCGTTTTGGTTTCGCCCGTCTCCAATTCGTAGGACTTCTCGGCGAACTCGACCTTCCAGTCGCCCGTGTCGGGAGTGGTGTCGTCTTTGCCGCACGATGCACCCGCCAAGAGCGCGAGCAGTGCAACGCCAAATGTTAAAATTCTGTTTTTCATAAATTCTGCTTATGCTGTTTTAATTGTTCATAATCTCGATTTTTGCACGCTTGCCTGTCTTCGCCCATGCACGCTCGGGCGTTTCGCCCGCCTTCTCGACCAAGCATTTGCGCAACGACGACGCCTCGCGCTTTGCCGAAGTGGTGGTGCTGCCCGTGTAGCGAATCGGCGTGTAGGTAACGGCGGTTTCGTCGTAGGTGTAGTTCTTGTCGAACGGCATAACGACCAACTCGTAGTCGTTGCTTGTCCAGTAGCGCGTGTAGCCCGTTGCCATAGGGTAGAAGTCGTTGATGTCGAGCGTAACCTCCTCGGCGTTGTCCAATACCTTGCCGTAGCGGTTGGCATACTCGATAATCTTCTGCGGGAATCCCTCGCGGAATTGCGCCTTGAAGTCGGCAGCGTCTGCCTCGCTCCAAATATCGACGGTGTAGCGTTTGCAGTCGGCATTAGGCTCGAAGGCGAACGTTACGGTCGATTCGGTGATGGCTTTCTGCGTGATTTTCACCGCGGGCTTGCCCACCACGGCAGGCTTGTCGTTGGTGCGCACATCGGTTACCTCCAAGTGAATCTCGCCCGCTTGGTCGAGGTAGGTGATGAGCAGGTGGTAGGTCTTCGACGGCGTGATGTTGCCGAACTCGTAGGTGTGCTTGCCCGTAATCAACCCCTCGGGATAGACCTGCGGATAGTAGTATTTGAGATTGTAGAACCACAGGTCGCTGTAACCGACATTCCAACTCTTGCCGTAGAGCGCGATGTAATCCTCAATTTTGTAGTCGTCGACCATTCCGTAGCGGAAGCATGCAACCGTGTCGTCGGGCTCGACCGTCAGAATTATGTCGTCGTAATCGACGGCATCGACCGTAACCTTCACATGCTCGGCAGGCTCGGGAACATACTCGCGCTCGCTCTTCGGCAAAGTCTGCAAGTGGGTGAGTTCCAAGTCGGCATACGTTCCGTCTTTGAGTTGCACGGCTACCGCAACGTAGTACTCGCTGTTAGGCGTGAGCGGCACCTCGTTCTCGCCGTCGTCCACCTCGTCGTAGCGGAACGCCGTCTCTTTTTTGAGCCAATAGTCGAACGTCGCCTCGTTGAGCTGGTTTACGATGCCGTTGCGCAGGTCGGTGCGCCAGTCGCCTTGATAGAAGAAGTCGTACTTGTCCAAATCCTTGCGCGTGTAGCAT
>JBNMLI010000173.1:0-3758 GCA_050874765.1 Alistipes sp. | reverse complement strand
GTTTGCCTTGTCGAACGAGGCTTTGAAGATTATGTCCACGCCCAGACGGCGGTTGATGTCGGCGATGCGCTCGGCAACGCAGTCGAGCAGTTCTGCCGATTCGATGACGCACGGTCCGGCGATAAAGAGCGGTTGAAGCATAACTATTTGAGTGTGTTTATGATTTCGCGATTGACGGTGCGCAGGCGCGCCTTGTCCATCTTCATCACCTTGCGGTCGTAGGTAACGATGCCGTTCACCTCGCCCTCGACGTCGGTCAGCTGGGTGTAGATGGCGGCGGACATACCCTGCGGAATGAACTTCTTGATGTCGTTGGCGTAGTCGATATACTCGGTGCTGACGCGCTCGGTGTCGTTGAACTGTATGTAGCCCCAGTTGCGCTTGTTCCACCACAGGTGTCCCTCGACAGGGCAACCGATGCCGCCGTATTCGCCGAGAATCACTACCAAGTCGGACTCGTGGAGCGGCATACCCGGACGCGGATAGACGTGCATATCCAAGATGTCGCCGCACTCGCGCATATTACCGCCGCTGGCGGAGTTGATGATGCGCGAAGGGTCGTTAGCCTTCGTCCATGCGGCAACCGCTTCGGTGTCGAACTGCGTCCACGCCTCGTTGAACGGTACCCACATAACGATGGACGGGAAGAAGCGCAGAGCCTCCATCACCTCGCCCCATTCGTGGTAGTAGTTCGCCTTGTCCTGTGCCGTCAGTTCGTGGTCGTCGGTGCCGGCACCCTTCACGTTGCGACCCCAGTTGTTCTTGCCCTGCACGCCGTTGGGCATATCCTGCCATACGAGCAGACCATCGCGGTCGCAGTGGTAGTACCAGCGTGCGGGTTCGACCTTGACGTGCTTGCGCACGGCGTTGAAGCCCAGCTCCTTGGAGAGCAAAATGTCGCTGCGCAGAGCCTCGTCGGAAGGGGCGGTGTAGAGCCCGTCGGGCCACCAGCCTTGGTCGAGCGTGCCGTACATGAAGATGGGTTTGCCGTTCAGGCAGATGCGTTTGTGTCCCGTAGCGTCGCGACGGACATCGACCGTACGCATAGCCGCATAGGAGGCGACTTTATCGACGACCTTGCCGTCTTTGGTCAGCGTAACGCGCATATCGTAGAGAAAAGGAGTGTCGGGAGTCCAGAGTTTGGCGTCTGGCAGAATTACGGTCGTGCGAGTGCCGCAGAGCGATTTGGCAGTGGCTACGCGCGTTGAGCCGTCGAAAAGTTCGATTTCGACGATGCCCTCGTCGGAGGCGCAGTCGGTGTCGATATACAATTCGCCCTTGAAGACATCGCCCGTAGGTTTGATGTTCACGATATGGTTCGCCTTGGCAACAGGCTCAATCCAAACAGTCTGCCAGATGCCCGAAACGGAGGTGTACCAGATGCCCTTCGGCGTTTGGCGTTGCTTGCCGATAGGGTGGCGTTGCGTGTCGGTAGGGTCGGTAACGCGGACGGTGAGTCTTTGCTGCGCGCCCCGTTTGAGTGCGGGGGTGATGTCGATGGAGAATGGTGCGTAGCCGCCCGTGTGGCTGCCGACCAAGATGTCGTTCACATATACGTCGGCACTCCAATCGACCGCTCCGAAGTTGAGCATCACGCGGCGCGAGAGCCACGAGGCGGGTACCGTAAAGTCGCGCTCGTACCACAGTGCATCGTTCTCGGTGATGGTGCGCTCGACGCCCGAGAGTGCCGACTCGACGGCAAACGGAACGAGGATTTCGCCATCGAACTGCGTGGGTTTCGTGGCGGAAGATTTGGTGATGGCGTAGTGCCACAGACCGTTGAGGTTAGCCCACTCGGGGCGTACCATTTGCGGGCGCGGATACTCCTGCCAAACATTGTCGGGCGTTACCTGCTCTGCCCATTGGGTGCGGATTTTGTCGCCTGCGATGTGCCACTGTGCCGAGGCAGGGAGTGCCGTGGCGAGGATTGCTGTAAGTGCTATTAACGATTTTTTCATAGCGGGGTGGTAGTTTTATGGTTGTTGGTTTTACAGATTGTGCGTTTTGAGAAATTGCTCGGCACGCGCCAAGTCGTCGGGCGTGTCGATTCCGATGGTTTCGACGTCGGAGATGCCCACGCCGATGCGGTAGCCGTTCTCCAACCAGCGCAGTTGTTCGAGCGACTCGGCTTTTTCGAGCGAGGATTGCGGCAGCGCGGTAACTTGGCGCAGAACATCGGTGCGGAAGGCGTAGATGCCTATGTGCTTGTAGAACGTATGTTTGGCGAGCCACTCCGACTTGTCGATGCCGCGCAGGTAGGGAATTACCGAGCGCGAGAAGTAGATGGCGCGTGAGTCCTTGTCGAGTACCACTTTGGGCGAGTTGGGATTCTCCAATGCCGCCAAGCCGTCCGCCTCGGTGAAGGGCTTGACGAGTGTGGCGATGTCGGTCGCGGGATTGTCGAAGCAACGTTTGATTGCCTCCAACTGCGACCGCTGAATGAACGGCTCGTCGCCCTGCACGTTTACGACTATGTCGTAGTCGCCGCCGTGATTGCGGTACGCCTCCCAGCAACGGTCGGTGCCGCTGCGGTGAGCGGTCGAGGTCATCTCCGCCTTGCCGCCGAAGGCAAGGACGGCATCGTAGATGCGCTCGTCGTCGGTGGCGACTATGGTTTCGTCCATAACGCCCGCGACCTGCTCATAGACGCGGCGGATAACGGGTTTGCCACCCAGTATGGCGAGCGGCTTGGCAGGGAAGCGCGTCGAGGCGTAACGCGCGGGAATGATTGCTATGTATTTCATTGTCTGTTACTTTTCGAGAGCCAAATCGAGTACCTGTTCGTTGGAACGGACGTAGTGGAACGTCAGCCCATCGACGTACTCCTTCTTGATTTCCTCTATATCCTTGCGGTTCTCCTCCGGCAACCGGATTTCGACGATGCCGGCACGCTTGGCTGCCAGAATCTTCTCCTTCACGCCGCCGATAGGCAGTACGCGTCCGCGCAGGGTGGTTTCGCGCGTCATGGCGATGCGCTCGCGCACCTTGCGACCCGTGTAGGTGGAAACTATCGATGTAATCATCGTGATACCCGCCGACGGTCCGTCCTTCGGTACGGCACCCTCGGGAACGTGTATGTTGAGGTCGTACTCCTCGAACATCTTGGCATCGATGCCCAGTTCCTTGTGGTGAGCCATAACCCACTCGTGGGCGATGGTTGCCGACTCCTTCATCACGTCGCCCAAGTTGCCCGTGAGCGAGAGTTTGCCCTTGCCCGGGGTGAGGATACTCTCGATGTAGAGAATGTCGCCACCGACCGATGTCCAAGCCAAGCCCGTAACCACGCCGACCATATCCTTGATTTCGTACTCCTCGTTGAGGAACTTCGGCTTGCCCAGCACCTTCTCGATTTGCGCAGCCGTGAACTCGGGCGTATATTCCTCGCCGAAGGCTATGTTCTTGGCACGCGAGCGGGCGAGTTTGGCGATGCTCTTATCCAAGGCACGCACACCCGATTCGCGCGTATATTCGGAGATGATTTTGGTGATTATCGCGTCCGACAGCACCATATCGCCCTCTTTCAGACCGTGGGCATCGGATTGCTTGCGCACCAGATGCTCGGCTGCGATGCGCACCTTGTCTTCGAGTATGTAGCCCGGTATGTTGATGAGTTCCATACGGTCGCGCAGTGCAGGGTTGATGGAGCCGATGTCGTTGGCGGTGGCGATGAACAGTACCTTCGAGAGGTCGTACTCGGTGTCGAGGTAGTTGTCGTGGAAGGTGGTGTTCTGCTCGGGGTCGAGGACTTCGAGCAGTGC
>JBNMLI010000172.1:0-3759 GCA_050874765.1 Alistipes sp. | reverse complement strand
GGCAAAGGGAATCGACCAACTTATGGACGAGGGCGTCGCCCAACTCTTCACCTCGTCGCTCAACGGTCGCAAAATCATCGGTACGGTCGGCGCGTTGCAGTTCGAGGTCATCGAGTACCGCCTCGAACACGAGTACGGCGCAAAGTGCCGCTGGGAGCCTATCTCGATTTATAAGGCTTGCTGGATTGAGAGCGATGATGCCGAGCAACTGGCGGACTTCAAGCGACGCAAACATACCAATATGGCAGTCGATAAGCACGGCCGCGATGTCTTCCTCGCCGACACGAGCTACGCACTTGCCATCGCACAGGAGAAGTTTCCCAAAATCCGCTTCCACTTCACCTCTGAATTTTAGAGGTTAGTGAATGCAAAGAGAATAAAGAGTCATGCCACACGCGCGTTAAGCGCGTGAGTTGGCATCTACCATTGTGTAGGTTTAGTGGGAAGTGAATAGTGAATAGAGCCCAGTATCTTGCGCGAGGTGTATAACCTCGCGCATTAAACCAACAAGTCATTGCGAGGCGCGAATGCGCCGTGGCAATCTACCTTTGTGTAGTATTTATCTAATAGTGCCTAGTGTTTTTCCTAGTTCTCATAGAACTCCCAGTCCTCCTATAAAAACAAAGCAGCATTCTGTCAAAAAATGGACTCGAACGGCGCAGCCGTCGCCGAGATACCATTGAAAATTAAACACCAATATCTCGGCAACCCCACCCAAAATGTCCTTATCCGC
Organism: Alistipes sp.; assembly: GCA_050874765.1. Taxonomy (GTDB): domain Bacteria; phylum Bacteroidota; class Bacteroidia; order Bacteroidales; family Rikenellaceae; genus Alistipes. The sequence continues at coordinate 3,026 of JBNMLI010000172.1, read as the reverse complement.
CACCGATAGCGGGAGCCACGATTCTCGCGGTATGTTTTGAGGAGTTGTCGCCGAATGCTTGCATTCAGGCAACAGCCCCTCAAAACAAAAGCGGCATAGTATCAAACTCTGCCGCTCCCGCAATCAAATCGCTTGCGCTAAAAAACAAGTGCGGATAAAGGGACTCGAACCCCCACGCCCTTCGGCATCAGATCCTAAGTCTGACGTGGCTACCAATTACACCATATCCGCATAAGGTGATGACAAAGGTAGCCAATTTTTTACAAATTGCAACCACCATGCCCGCAGTTTTTGGAAAATCAGTAACTTTGCGACCGTAAAACAGCCGCTCGGACAGCCCCGAACGGCACTCAAAACAAGACGCTATGCCACAGACGATAACGCTGACACTCACTCCGAGACAGGCTGCCGATACCAAGTTCTACACCGCGCAGGTGGCTCGCGAACTGCGTGTCGGTGAACAAGATATAGCCCTGCTGCGCATCATCAAACGCTCGGTCGATGCACGTCGCGGAACGTTGAAGGTGCTGCTTACGCTCGAAGCCTTCATCGACCTCGAGCCGCAACCCGCTCCGCTCCATTTCGACTATCCGTCGGTTGCGGGTGGACGCGAGGTCGTCATCATCGGCGCAGGCCCTGCGGGACTGTTTGCCGCCTTGCGACTGATTGAGCAGGGCATCAAACCCATTATTTTCGAGCGCGGCAAGGAGGTCGTTGAGCGTGGCAAGGACATCGCCCGCATTCAGCGCAATCAGGGCATCAACCCCGACTCCAACTACGCCTTCGGCGAGGGCGGCGCAGGCACTTTCTCCGACGGTAAACTCTTCACACGCAGCAAGAAACGCGGCGACTACAACCGCGCACTCCAACGCCTCGTCTTCCACGGCGCATCGCCCGAAATCCTCTACGAGGCCCACCCACATATCGGCTCCGACCGCCTGCCGCGCATCATCGCCGACATTCGCCGCCACATCATCGACGCTGGTGGCGAAATCCACTTCGAGCGGCGCGTTACGGCAGTGCGCTTCCGCGACGGACACGTTACGGGCATCGAGGTCGATGGTGCCGATTTTCCTGCCGATACCGTCGTTGTCGCCACGGGCCACTCCGCCCGCGACATCTACGAGATGCTCCACTCCGCCGCCGTGCGCTTGGAGGCGAAGCCCTACGCCATGGGCGTGCGCATCGAACACCCGCAGTCGCTCATCGACCGCATACAATACCACTCGTCGGCACAAATGGACTACCTCCCCGCCGCATCGTATTCGCTTGTGGCACAGGTCGGTGGGCGCGGTGCATACTCATTCTGTATGTGCCCCGGGGGCTTCATTGTTCCGGCTATGACCGATGCCTCCGAGTCGGTCGTCAACGGTATGTCGCCGAGCCGCCGCAACTCGCCCTACGCCAATTCGGGCTTCGTTACCGAGATTCGACTCTCCGATTTCGAACACCTGCGCCCGCAATACGGCGACCTCGCAGGCTTGCAGTTCCAACGCGAACTGGAACACGCGGCGCGAGCCAACGGTGGCGCACACCAAACCGCTCCTGCACAGCGCGTTGCCGACTTCGTGGCAGGGCGCGCCTCGTCGTCATTGCCTGCCACCTCCTACGTTCCGGGCATCGTCTGCTCGCGCTTGGACGAGTGGTTGCCGCCATTTATCGGCTCACGCCTGCGCGAGGCAATCCGCGTCTTCGACAAGCGTATGCACGGCTACCTGACCAACGAGGCGATTGTCGTGGGTGTCGAGTCGCGCACATCTACCCCCGTGCGTATCCCGCGCGATAAGGATACGCTGATGCACCCCGACATCTATGGGCTCTACCCCGCAGGCGAGGGTGCAGGCTACGCCGGTGGCATCATCTCCGCCGCCCTCGACGGCGAGCGCATCGCCGAATCCATCGCCGCAAAAGTAGGTATGCGATAATTTTTTCCACTTTTTTCGGTTGTTTCTTTGGAGGATAATAAATTTTGCCTATCTTTGCACCCACAAACGATGATGGTGGATTCATCTAAGGGCTAGGATACGTGCCTCTCACGCACGACATAGGGGTTCGAATCCCCTATCCACTACTAAACCTGCTGATTTTCGGCAGGTTTTTCTTTTTGCCCACACTTCTGTCCCTGCCCAATTTTATGGTGTTTTTAGAGGAAGAGGCGCGTCTGCTCAAATTGCATAAAATCAGTAATTCACCCCCCCCCGCACGGCATTACTTTTTCGCGAAGTACTCGTGAACAAGGCTCTTGTAGCCCAACTCCTTCATCAAATCGTATGTGATGCGGTAGTTGCCCTTCGTGTGCCGTCCCGTGCCGAGGGCGCGGATTGACTGCTGCAAATAGTGGTCAATCTCCTTCAACCCCTCCGTGCTGTTTATAATTGGAAAATACCACCTCGACCACGATAGCGACTGCTCGTACTCGCAGTCGTAGAATTTGCGGTTGAAATAACCTATCATACGACCGATTACCCGTCGCTCCGCAATGCCGCGCCGCTTCTTCCACCGCAACAGTGCTTTGGTCTTGCGCCTTATCTTGCTCTTCATCTTCTCCACTCCCGAAGCGGATATGTCGATATACCCGTCCCAACACTTGAATCCGAGAAACTCGAACGGCTCGTCGGGCGAATATACGCGCTCTTTCGACGGATTCACTTCCAGCCGGTGGTCGGCGAGAAACTCCATAATCGTCGCCTTGTACTGCTGCAACTGCTCTCGGGTCTCGGCAAAGACAATGATGTCGTCCGAGTAGCGTGCATAAATCACCCCGCGCTCGAAAAAGTAGTTGTCCATATCGCGCAAATAGACATTCGCCAGAAACTGTGCCGTCGGCACTCCTGCCATCGCCCCGTGCGCCTCATGTACGATTTTACCGCCATACTCTGCGGTATCGTTCGCGAGCATCTTTTCGAAAAAGTCGTAGAGCGGCTTGTCGTCCGCCAGCAACTGCGCAAGTTGCTCCAATAAAATAGGTACCGATATGGAATTGAAATAGTTGTGTATGTCGAGCTTGTACGCCCACAGATGCTTAT
>JBNMLI010000171.1:0-3815 GCA_050874765.1 Alistipes sp. | reverse complement strand
TATGCAACGGGCGATATTCCCTTGTATGGCGAAATGAAGTACAACGCCATGGAGATGAATCCGATTATGGTTGCGCCGTACAATATGCTGTCGATGATTACCTCCGAATGCAAAAAGTTGATGAGTTGGGTGATATACAATATCACCAACAGCACGAAGATTTTATTGAACCATTTTGCCATTCCTCTACAACTTTTCGATGGTTATAAGTCGCAACAGCGACCATTTCTGCCTCCACGCATAACCTGCAAACACGATAGACGGTGTGCGCACGATGGCGTAAAGGCAACGGAAAACCGCGTATGCCAAACGCGAATTATGCTTGCGTATGTACAGCATACGGCTGCGAAGCGCATTGTAAAAGCGCGTGTAACTCCACTGCCGGCGTTGCGAAGAGTCGCTCGCGCCCTCCAAATGTATAATCCGCGGCGAGCCGATGACAACTCTGTCCAGCCCGAGCGCGGCGATGCGGTATTGCCACTCCGCGTCTTCGGCGTACATGAAAAAGTCCTCGTCGAAACCGCCCGTGCGCTCGAATACCTGTCGCGGAACAAACATATCTGCTCCCGAAACGTACTCGACTTGTCGGCAACTTTGCGGAATCGTCGGGTGGTATAAGTCGGAATGCGTGTGCGTCAGGCGATGCCACAATCTTGCGACAGGCTCGCGCAACGAACTGCATATAGTGATGAACTGCCCGTATGAGTGCGTAGGCTGTTGTGCGGGCGAGAGCAGAATTGCTCCCATCACGCCAAGTCTTGCACCGTATGCCTCGGCAGCATCGTAGAGCAGTCGCAGTGCGTTGTTGAGCAGAAGTGTGTCGGAGTTGAGGAGCAACAGGTACTTACCCGATGCCGCCCTCATGCCTATGTTGTTGGCACGGCCGAAGCCGACATTGGCATCGTTGTATATGTAGCGAATACGGCTGTCGGTCGGAAAATAGTCGCGGCTGCCGTCTGTCGAAGCATTATCGACCACGATGATTTCGTAATCTATATCGTGGCTATGCTCGACAACGGACGCTATACAGTCGCGCGTGATGGCGAGTGTATTGTAATTGACTATTATAACCGAAACATATGTCATCGCACTAACTCAAACGTATAAATTGTTTTATGGCAGATTGTTTGAGGATAAACAACTGCAAAATAAAGAAATATGTGCCGCACAGAATCATCGCCAGCACGAGTCGCCAAATCGTGTAGGTGTCGAAGACGCTGCAACACCAGCATATCAGTGCATAAGGTACGGAGAGTACCACGTTGCGGCAGATTTTTGCCACCGGCAAATCGAAAATGCCTTTGCGGTGGAGGTGTATTGCATAGAAGGCGAATACAGCCAACTCCGAGATGAGCAGGACGAATGCCGAGCCGATTGCGCCGTAGCGCTCGACCAACAACACATTGCAGAGTATGCCCGTAACCGCTCCTATGAGCGAGGCTTTGAGCAGGGTTGAGTCCTCGTTGCGTGGGATAACGATTTGCAAAACGATAATCTGACCTATGCCGACAATCAGCAACAGACAGATGATAATCTGCATCGGGAGGATTGCACCTTCGTACCCCTCGCCCGAGAGCAGTTTAATCAACTCGGGGCCCAATATGATGCAGAATGCTATAATCGGGCAGGCAAAAGCCAATATAAGGTCGAACGATATGTCGATATTGCGCCGTATGCCGGTTTCATCTTTGTCGGCAATCAGCTTGGACATACGCGGGAACATTACGTTGGAGAATGCTGTGTAGATGCCGAGTATGATGGCGTAGATTTTGGTCGCGGCGAAATAGTAGCCAATCTCGGCATCGGTGTTCACGAGTCCGAGGTAGATTACGTTGAATGTCGTGTACATCGCCGTGATGATTGAATACAGACCCGTGCGGAACAGCGGGGCAATATACGGGCGAATGGATATGCCCGAGAACGAGAAGCGGACGAAGTGGCGGAGATAGACCATATTCACAAAGGCATTCAGTACGACTATGCCGCATGTGAGCGCGAAATAGATGACGTCGTCGTCGCTATTCTTTACAAACATGAATACCGCCAAGATGTAGATGATGCGAATGGCTATCGAGCAGAGCGATATGTAGCGGAAACGCTCGATGCCGCGATAGAACCACTCGAAGAGCAGAGTGTTGAATATCAGTCGCGAAAGTCCGACCAGCATAAGCGGCAGATTGTCGTGCATCTTCGGTACCGACAATATGACGGCCACATAGACTGCCGAGGTGATGAATGTGGTGATGACGGAGAGCGAAGCCAACGACGAGAATACTTGCGAGCGTCGGGCAGTATCGTTGCCGCATACCGCAATTTCGCGCACGCCGACAATACTCATGCCGAGCATGGCGAAGAGTATGAAGAAATCGACCGTCTGGCGTGCAAAACCGACAATACCGAACTGTTCGACACCAAGCACTCGTGTGATGTAGGGGAACAACACGAAGTTGGCAACGTAGGTCGAGAGGGTCAGTATTACGTTGTATATAAAGTTGTATTTTACGCTCATTGTCATATTGTTGCCCCTATCTCCCTTTGTACATCTGTTCGTAGTAACGCTCGTATTCGCCCGATGTTATGTTGTCGAGCCATGCCTGATTGTCGAGATACCAGCGCACGGTCTTCTCGATGCCCTCCTCGAATTGGAGCGACGGCTCCCAGCCGAGTTCGCTTTTGAGTTTCGACGAGTCGATGGCGTAGCGCACATCGTGTCCCGCGCGGTCGGTAACGTAGGTAATCAGGTGGTCGCTATGCCCCTCTGCGTTGCCCAGCAGGCGGTCAACGGTCTTGATGAGGACGCGCACCAAATCGATGTTTTTCCACTCGTTGAAACCGCCGATGTTGTAGGTGTCGGCTACGCGCCCACGGTGGAAGATGAGGTCGATGGCGCGTGCGTGGTCCTCGACATAGAGCCAGTCGCGCACGTTCTCGCCCTTGCCATAAACAGGCAGCGACTTGCCGTGGCGGATATTGTTGATAAAGAGCGGAATCAGCTTTTCGGGGAATTGGTATGGTCCGTAGTTGTTCGAGCAGTTGGTAACGATGGTCGGCATGCCGTAGGTGTCGTGGAACGCCCGCACGAAGTGGTCGCTCGCAGCCTTGCTCGCGCTGTATGGGCTGTGAGGTTGGTATTTTGTCGATTCGGTGAAGATGTCGTCGCCGAAGTGCATGCCCTCGTCGTTGGTGTTTTTGATGCCCTCGGGGTGGGTGAGTTCCAACGCGCCATAGACCTCGTCGGTCGATATGTGGTAGAAGCGACAATGCTCCGCATTCTCCGCAGCATCGGCGAGGCTGCCCATCTTGCCCGACTCCGTCCAGTAGGCTTTGGCGGCCTGCAACACGGAGAGCGTGCCGAGAACATTGGTCTTGGCAAATGTGAACGGGTCTTTGATTGAACGGTCCACATGGCTCTCGGCTGCGAGGTGAATCACGCCATCGATGTCGTACTTGCGGAAAATCGCCCAAACGCGCTCGAAATCGCAAACGTCGCAACGCTCGAAATGGTAGTTTGCTTCGTTCTCCACATCTGCAAGGTTGGCAAGGTTGCCCGCGTAGGTCAGGAGGTCGAGATTGACAATGTTGTAGTGCGGGTATTCCCTGACGAATCGCCGCACCACATGCGAGCCGATGAAGCCCGCGCCGCCCGTTATGAGTATGTTATTTGGCATAATAGTCTGTTTGGTAATCGAATAGTTCTGTTGCCTCCGCAAGGCGCGGGTGGCGCCTGTCCTTCTCGGAGAGGATAATCTCGTCGGGTGCGATTTGCCAATCTATGCCGAGCGCAGGGTCGTTCCATGCGATTGCACCCTCGTGTT
>JBNMLI010000170.1:0-3836 GCA_050874765.1 Alistipes sp. | reverse complement strand
GACTTCCTGTGCGTCGATTCGACCGATGTCATCGACTATGTTACGACCTCGGGAACGCTCGGCAACCCCGTAACCTTCGCCCTGACGGAGCGCGACCTGCAACGCTTGGCATACAACGAGGCGAGTTCGTTCACGATGGCAGGTTGTACACGGCGCGACGTGATGCAACTGATGACAACCATCGACCGCCGTTTTATGGCAGGTCTGGCATATTTTCTGGGCGCACGCGAACTCGGGTGCGGCATCGTCCGCGTCGGCAACGGTATCCCTCAACTGCAATGGGATACCATCAATCGCGTCGGCCCGACCGTCTGTATGGTGGTGCCGTCGTTTCTGATGAAGCTAATCGAATTCGCCGAGAATAACGGCATCGACTACAACGATTCGAGCCTCAAAAAGGCTGTGTGTATCGGTGAGGCTCTGCGCACGCCCGACGGCGCGCTGACTACGTTGGGCAAAAGAATCAACGAGAAATGGCCGTCGCTCGAACTCTATTCGACATACGCCTCGACCGAGATGCAGACCTCATTCACCGAGTGCAAGATGCACCAAGGCGGCCATATCCCTGCCGACTTGATTATCGTCGAGTTGCTCGACGAGGAGAACAACCCCGTGCCGGACGGACAGGCGGGCGAGGTAACCATCACCACAATCGGCGTCGAGGGAATGCCTCTTGTCCGATTTAAGACGGGCGATATGTGTATTCGTTTTAGCGAGCCCTGCAAGTGCGGTCGCAATAGTGCGCGATTGAGTTCCGTTTTGGGTCGCAAAGGACAGATGATAAAGTTCAAGGGTACGACCATCTACCCGCCCGTGCTGTTCGATATTCTGGACAATATCCCCGATGTGCAAAACTATATAGTCGAGGTGTTTACCAACTCGTTGGGTACCGACCAGATACAGATTCGCATCGGCAGCGACAACCACTCGGAGGCATTTGTGAAGCAGATTAAGGATATTTTCCGCTCGAAGGTGCGCGTTGCGCCCGATGTGAAATTCGAGCCTGCCGAACTCATCGCCGAACTCCAAACACCGCCCATGAGCCGCAAGGTAGTAAAATTCTTCGACCTGCGACATAGTGTTTATTAGTGGGTATAACGGGTCGCTTTTCACGTGCGACTCTTATCTAGGAGTTCTAGGAGGACTATGAGTTCTAGGAAGCAGGAAACTTTTTAGTCGTTAGTCCTATATCTCGTAGAACTCCTATATCTCCTAGAACTCTTAAAAAACTAATTACTATCCACTAAACAAAGGTAGATTGCCACGTCGCTCGCGTTCCTCGCAATGACTTGTTTGTTTTATTTGCAGTGGCTGACACCACTGCAAAAACACTTTTCGTTTCTCACTATCCACTAATCACTAATCACTAACCACTGACACAAAGGTAGATGCCAACTCGCTCGCTTTCGCGAGCGTGGCATGACTCTTTTTATTTACTACTCACTATCCACTAATCACTTTTCACTAACCACTGACACAAAGGTAGATGCCAACTCGCTCGCATTCGCGAGCGTGGCATGACTCTTATTATTTGTTTTTGCACTTTTCACTATTCACTAACCACTATCCACTGTCCACTAACCACTGCTGTGCATTCCGAGAAAAATAACTAAATTTGCCGTGTCGATACAAAGCGACATCGATTATGAAAGACAAGGGTGGGCAGTTGAATATAAGACGGGCAGTCAAAACCGACATCGATAGGGTGATGGCGATACTTGACACAGCAAGGCATTTTATGTGGTCTGTCGGGAATGTGGCGCAATGGCCCGAGGGGTACCCCGCACGCGAAACGATTGCCGACGATGTCGAGCAGGGACGCGGCTATGTGTGTTGCAATGAAGATGGGGTGCCGGTGGCATATTTCTGCTTCGCCCCGGGTCCCGATGCGACATACGCAAAAATTGAAGGTGGCAAATGGTTGAATGACAGACATTATCACGTCATACATCGCCTTGCTTCGGACGGTAGCGCGCATGGCATCGGCAGTCGGGTTATCGCATGGTGCAAACAGCACGATGGCAATCTGCGAATGGATACCCACTCCGATAACGCGGTAATGCAGGCATTGGCAGAGCGCAACGGATTTGTACGATGCGGCATTATCTATGTAACCAACGGAACCCCGCGCATCGCCTATCAATACTTGGGTAGTGATTAGTGGTTAGTGTATATAGTGATTAGTCTTTTGCGGTGGTGAGTAGCCACCGCAAATCATATAAAGAAGAGTCATTGCCACGTCGCTCATGCTCCTCGCAATGACTTTTGTTGTTTTATGCGCGAGGCAAACCGCCTTGTGCAAAGTATAAAAAAGTCATGGCACAATCGAGCAATAGACGGTGGTGCTGATACCCGATTGGGGTCTATGCGAAGATTGACTGCCATCTATTTTAGTGATTAGTGATTAGTGGTTAGTGGTTAGTGGATAGTGAGGGGAGGTTAGTGAAAATTGATAAAAACAAAGGTAGATGCCAACTCACTCGCATTCGCGAGCGTGGCATGACTCTTTATTTTATTTGTTTGTATAACGGGTGTCGTATCACGTGCGGCTTATTCTAGGAGAACTAGGAGGACTAGGAGTTATAGGATAGCAGGGGTGTTAGTGTTTTTTGCAGTTTTCCTAGTTCTCGTAGAACTCCTATATCTCGTAGAACTCCTAAAAAACTCTTCACTATCCACTATCCACTAATCACTAACCACTGACACAAAGGTAGATGCCAACTCACTCGCTTTCGCGAGCGTGGCATGACTCTATATTTATTTGCTTTCACTATCCACTAATCACTAATCACTAACCACTAAAAAAAATCCTACCGTCGGGTATTTCCCTGACGGTAGGATTTGTTATGCCCCCCCCTTGCGGAAGACTAATGGAAGAAGATTGACGAAATCTCCTTGTAGTTGTGGACACGCTCGATGACCTCGGCGAAGATGTTGGCGCACGAGAGTACGGTGAATTTGTGCAAATCCTTGTCCTCGCGCAACGGAATGGTGTCCGACACGATAATCTCTTCGAGTGCGCTGTCGTTGATGCGCTCGTATGCCGACCCCGACAGTACGGGGTGGGTGATGGCGGCACGGACGCTCTTTGCGCCACGCCCCATGAGCATATTGGCTGCCATGCAGATGGTGCCTGCCGTGTCAATCATATCGTCCACGATGAGGATATTGCGACCCTCGACCTCGCCGATGGCGGTCATACTGCCGACAACGTTCGGTTTGGCACGCTCCTTATGCGAGATGATGATAGGTGTTTCGAGCAACTTGGCGTATGTTCCCGCACGCTTGGCACCACCCATATCGGGCGCGGCAATCGAGAGGTCGTCGATATGCAGGCTCTTGATATAAGGTACGAACATACCCGTAGCGTAGAGCGCATCGACCGGAACATCGAAGAAGCCCTGAATCTGGTCGGCATGCAGGTCCATCGTCAGAACGCGGCTCACGCCCACGCTCTGGAGCATGTTGGCAATGACCTTGGCGGAAATAGCCACACGCGTGGAACGCGGACGGCGATCTTGGCGGGCGTATCCGTAGTAGGGCATCACGGCCGTAATGCGACGCGCGGAAGCACGGCGCAGGGCATCGACCATAATCATGACTTCCATCAAGTTGTCGTTTGTCGGCGAGCAGGTGCTCTGCACGATAAACACGTCCGAACCGCGAACGTTTTCATTGATTTCCACCATCACTTCCCCGTCGGCGAAGCGATTGACGGTAGCCCGTCCCATCGGAATATTCAGATACTGCGCCACGGCATGGGCGAGCTTGGGGTTGGCATTACCGGAGAAAATTTTCACGTCATCCGGACACATTGCGGACATGATCGATACCTT
>JBNMLI010000169.1:0-3838 GCA_050874765.1 Alistipes sp. | reverse complement strand
CGTATATGTTTCGCCTTCGACGGCAATGTCGGTCGCGGGGAACGTGGCGCGTGCCTCGTCGAGAAGCACTGCGGGTTGCTTGTAACGCGACGAAAAATGCCCGATTAAGAGCCGTTTCGCCTCCGCCGCCACGGCAATCTCTGCCGCTTGGCGTGCGGTCGAATGTCCGCGCTCCTTTGCCTGCTTGCGCTCGCTTTCGGCGTAGGTTGCCTCGTGGTAGAGTAAATCGACACCTTTCACGCGCCGTGCGACCATCGCCGAGCGGTTGGTGTCGGAGCAGTAGGCATACGATTGCGGTACGCGCGGCAAATAGGTCAGTTCCGCATTGGGAATCACCGTGCCGTCGTCTAAAGCAATGTCCTCACCGCGCTTGGCTGCGACAATCTGCTTGACGGACAGCCCGTAACGCTCGATTTTGAACTTATCGACATTCAACTCCGGCATCTTCTCGCGGAACAGATAGCCCGCCGTCGGCACGCGGTGGCGCAACGGAATGCTCCACACCTCGACCGACCTGTTTTCGAACACTATGCGGTGCTTGGTCGTATCGACCTCCTCCCACTCGACCGCGTAGGGCAGGTCGCTGTCGAAATAGCGCAGGTGGCACTCCAAAATATCGCCGAAGGGTCGTGGCGCAAAGACTTTCAGCGGTGTCTGCCGTCCGTACAGTCCGAGCGTCGAGAGCAACGGGAAGAGTCCGAAGACGTGGTCGCCGTGCAGGTGCGAGATGAACACACCGCGCAGTCGCAACGGATTTATGCCGTAGCGAAACATCTGCTGCTGCACGCCCTCGCCCGCATCGACCAAGAAATACTGCTCATCTACATTGACGATTTGCGCCGACGGGTGCAACGCGGCGGTCGGTTTTGCCGACGCACTGCCGAGTATGGTAACCTTTATCACTGCTGTGCGTTTTGTGAAGCGAGAAAACGTTCGCAGTCGAGTGCAGCGATGCAACCCGAGCCTGCTGCCACGATTGCCTGCCGATAGTGCGGGTCGCGACAGTCGCCTGCGGCGAAGATGCCCTCGACCGAGGTACGCGAGCAGTCGGGTGCAGTGCGTATGTAGCCCGCCTCGTCCATCTCCAACTTGCCGTCGAAGAGTTCGGTGTTGGGGTGATGACCTATGGCAAGGAAGAAGCCCGAAATATCTATCGTGTACTCCTTGCCCTCGCCGTTGCGCACCTTTACGCCCGTAACGCCCATCTCGTCGCCCACGACCTCGACGGTGTTATGCTCGAACAATACCTCAATGTTCGGCGTACTAAACACGCGCTCCTGCATCGCCTTCGACGCACGCAGATAGGGCTTGCGCACGATGAGATAGACCTTGCGGCAAATCGAGGCGAGATAGGTCGCCTCCTCGCATGCCGTGTCGCCACCGCCGACAACAGCCACATCTTGTTTGCGGTAGAAAAAGCCATCGCACGTCGCGCACGCGCTTACGCCCCTGCCGCGGAATGCCTGCTCCGACGGCAAGCCGAGATACTTTGCCGAAGCACCCGTGGCAACGATTATCGCCTCGGCTTCGAGCCGTTCGCCTCCGTCGAGCGTAACCTTGAACGGGCGGTGCGAGGTATCGACCTCCGTAACTATGCCGCTGCGCACCTGCGTGCCGAATCGCTCCGCCTGACGGCGCAAGTCGTTCATCATCGCCTGACCGCCCACGCCATCGGGATAACCGGGAAAGTTGTCGATGTCGGTCGTCATGGTGAGCTGCCCGCCCGCTTCGATACCCTCGTACACGACGGGCGCGAGTGCGGCTCGCGCAGCATATATGGCAGCCGTGAAACCCGCAGGTCCGCTACCTATGATAAGGCATTTTATGTGTTCCATATCTTTGTGTTTTAACTTTTGTCAATCAAGTGTCCGTCGTAGCCGAAAACGTATCGCTCGCCGTTTTTGTTGCCCACGCTCTCTCCACTGTATGTGTCGTAGCGCAGGTCGCCCAACTCGGCGGGTATGATTTCGCGACCCTGCTTGTCAATCAGCCCCATACCGCGTTCGGTCTCGACCACCGCACGCCCTTCGGCGAAGTCGTCCGCCCAAACGTATTGCGGAGCAATTACCGTGCGCATCTGCTCGTCGGCATAGCCGTAGCGACCGTCGCTGACTATGCGAATAAGCCCCTCGTGAGGCGAGAACCGCAAAATCCCCCCCCCGATGGTTTCGCTGCAATCAGTTGAATATGAGCCGAATGTGTCGTGCAGCTCCTGCTCACTGCCGTCGTCGGCAACCAAGGCATATAACGGTGCAAAATCGTCGTGGCAACCCTCGCCCAATTCGGCATAGTGGTAGCGCACGGGGTGCATACGCCCGTCGTCGCCTATGATTATGTTCGATGGTTCGAGGTTGTTGTGCGTGAAGCCTGCGCGCTCCATATCTTCGTGCAGGCAGTCGAGCATCGCCCGCAGTTGCGCATTGCCGTAGGAGGTAGTGCGCGAGAGCAACTCGCCTTCGGGATACTCCTGCAACACTATGTCGCACTCCTGCTCGCGTCCGAGTTCGTCCTCGAAGCGCATTTCGCGATACAAGATGCGGTACTCGCACAAGTAGTCGCTCTTGACGTATTTCAATTTGCCCGCCATACGCTCCACTGCAATGACTGCCGAGCGCGTGAGTGGCATACAGGCGAGCCAACACCGGCTCTCGAACCGCACCATCGCCTCCGCAAAAAATGCAGTGCGCGAAACCGCGATGTCGCCGTTCTGTCGCACGGGCACCGCCGAGCGGAGTGTGCGGAAGTGGTCGGCAGGATTTTCCAAAGCCTCCTTGAATATCGTAATCGAGGGTGTCATACTGCGTTATCGTAAAATAGTTGCACTGCGTGAGCCGATGTCGAGCATCGCAACAGCCTCGGTTATGGAGGCGTTGTAGCTCATAGCCGCGAACGGCGGCAGCGCAAAGTCGTTGCGGTACTGCCTTACGGTTTCGACCATCGTTTCGGGTACCGTACTCGAAATGTCGGCAAGCAGGCGCGCGTAGCGATTGTCCCTGCCGATTTCGTCCATACGCGGAAAGATAATGGCGCGTTGGGTCGTGTCGGTACTTATGTGGACATTCACGAGCAACACGTTCCCGTCGGCTGTCGCCACCGAACGCAGTCGCCCTGCGGCTTCGCGCAACTGCTCATCGGTGCAGTCGGTCGGATCGCCGTCGGTTATGTTGAATACTATCGGCGGGAAACTCTCGCCGTTTTGCGGCTCTGCGCACCAACGCTCCACGAGGTCGGTCGCCGCGACAAACATCTCGTACATAGGCGTCGAGCCTGCCGCGCGCGGTTCGACCCACTCCGATACGCTCTCGCGCACCATGCCCTGCTTGCCCGACGGCAATACGCGCTCGAACAGCAATACGCGCCGCTCAACCTTGCGCGAGGCGATTGTCGTTATCGGAACGAACGCGAGGCTCTCGCCAACGAGCGGATACACCTCGTCGTCGCCGTAGCCTATGACGGCTATGTCGTAGTAGTTGCGCACGCCCTCTTCGCGACGCGCACGCATCAGCAGTTCGTCTATCAGACGGTCGGTGATGATTGCGACCGCCTCCGCCTTTGTCATCAGGCGCGAGCGCACGACGACCCTCTCCTGCATCGAGCAGGATTGGTCTATCGCTATGACGAATGCCGTGCGGTTGCGGCGTGTGATTTCGTGTGTGTACATATCTCTTACTCCTTTAATCCGCGCACAGCCCTGTAATCAGCCAAACGCTCCTGTTCGCTGTCGCAGTCCACGCCGTAGCCGACGCTCATCTCTGCCGAGTTCTCCTTATCGCGGTCGGCCTCGATGGTTTCGCGCAGCGAACGTCGCGCCTCCGCTCCGCGCTCCGTAAGTTGTGCG
>JBNMLI010000168.1:0-3862 GCA_050874765.1 Alistipes sp. | reverse complement strand
TCCATGGTGAGATGGACGGCATCTTCCAAAGTGATGGTACCGCTCTGCGTCTGTGCCGAAAGCGTGGCAGCAAACACAAGAGCCGTCATTGTCAATACAACTTTTTTCATATACTTATTATATTATTATCGTTATTCTACGCGCAAATATATATTAAAATAGGTTAATTACATAATTCCAAAACGGTAATTTCGGGTCTTGCGCCGATGCGCATATAAAATCCGACATTTCCGACACCGTCGTTTACATAGAGTCGGCGTCCGCCCTCCTCGTACAACCCGCTCCACTCCTTGTACATAAACATTGCGGGCGAGAGGCGCAGCGAGTGCCACTCCGCTTTCATCTGCGCTGCGTGGACGTGGCCCGACAACACAAGGTCGCCATGACCGACTGCCAGAATCTCGTGCCACAGTTGCGGCATGTGGCTGACGGTTATGTCGAACACCGAAGCGGGAACATCGGCATACACACCGCTTAAATCGTAAGCGTTTTCGTCGAACTCGAATTTTTGTCGCAACACAAGCAGCGAGTCGGGAAAATCGAGTCCTGTTACGGCAATCGAATCATTGTCGCGATGTACATAAATCGTGCTATCGCGCAACAATCGCCAGCCGATTCGTCGCATCGATTTGCAGACACGCTCGGTATTTTCGGCTCGCGGCAGGGCGAGCGTGTCTTTTATGTAGATGCCCGTGTCGTGGTTGCCAAGCACGGCGACCACGCCGTCCGTCGCGCGTATGCCACTCAATATCCGTTCGATATGTTCGGAGAGTTCTGCGTGGCGGATATTGACCAAGTCGCCACCGAATACCACCATATCGGTGCGGAGCGAGTTGAGTGTATCGACAATTTGGCGGGTGTATTTGGGCGCATCGACCATTGCGCCTATATGCAGGTCGCTGATGAAGGCTATGCGATAGCCGTTGAAAGATGCGGGGAGGTTGCTGTATTGCAGGCGGACATCTTTGACAACTATGTCGGTGCGGGTCTTGGTCGTGCTTACGAGCAACAGCAGAAAAACGGACGCCGCCAATATGGTGCCGACCGTGCGGGCAACTATGCGATTGCGGAAAATCAGCAAGCCGACATAGAGCGCAAGTCGCGGAAGAGCCGTAAGGCAATAGAGCGTGGTCGCCCACATCGCCGCATCGGCAAGATGAGGTGTGTTGTCGAAGAAAAACAGCCCGCGCATAAGCGCAATCACCACAAGAGGTAGTGCGTCGCTTATCGCACAAAATGAGATGATTGAGAGGCGGACTGTTTTGCTTTGCAGATGCCTTGCAAAATGCCGATAAGCAAAATAATCCAAACAAATTGTGGCAAGAAACAGTATGATGGAAATTGCAGCAACCATAGCGCAAAGATAGGAAAATTATTTGTGCGGGAAGTCAAACGCGCCGCCTTGCGATAATTTTTCTTATATTTGTTCACTTTTTTGAAGGGAATATATGGAACTGAATTTTACGGGAATCATTATCGGCGTTGCCACATTTTTTGTTATCGGCATCTTTCACCCGCTCGTAATAAAGGGCGAATACTATTTCGGTGTGAAGATATGGTGGGTATTTATGCTTATGGGCATAATCGCCATGGCGGCATCGGCGGTAGTCGCCGATGTGCTTTGGTCGACGCTGTTGGCGGTATGGGGCGCATCGTCGTTTTGGAGCATAGGCGAATTGTTTCACCAGCGCAAGCGCGTGGAGAAGGGCTGGTTTCCGAAGCGCGAAAAGAGGAAATAGATGTTCGGGCGGTTGCTCATAATTGCTGTCGCGGTGGCAGGCATTGTCGGTTGCGGTGGTTGGCGGGTGGCGCACAGCGTGCCTTTGCGAACTGACGCGACGGGCGCAGATGTGCAACGCAAAATCAGGATTGTCTTTATAGGCGATGTGATGGCGCATATGCCGCAAGTAGTTAAGGCTTATAATGGTAGTGGCTACGATTTCACGCCGACGTTTAGGTATGTGGCACCGATTTTCGAGAGTGCCGATTTGGTTGTTGCCAATCTCGAAACCACACTGTCTGAAAATCCTCCCTATTCGGGTTATCCGCAATTCTGTTCGCCCGCATCGCTTGCCGATGCGATGAAAAAGGCCGGCGTCGATGTCGTGGTAACGGCCAATAATCATTCGTTGGATTGCGGTGCGGCTGGCGTAAGGCGCACCCTGCGCATCTTGGAGCAACGCGGAATAGCCCACACGGGTAGTTTCGCTGACAGTATCGATTTGCTGACGCACAACCCGCTGATAATCGATTGTGCGGGTGTGCGCTTGGCGATTCTTAATTATACCTACGGCACCAACGGCATAGCGGAGCGCGGAGGAGTAGTCGTAAACCGCATAGACACAACGGTAATCAGGCACGATATAGCGTGTGCGGCGCATGCGGATTGCATCGTGGCGTATATGCACTGGGGCGATGAGTATGCAAGGCGTGAGAATGCGGAGCAAAGACAGATTGCCGATTTTCTGCACAGGCACGGTGTACGTGCGGTCATCGGTTCACACCCTCATGTCGTGCAACCATACGAACAAAGCGACTCGTGTATAACGGTCTATTCGCTCGGCAATTTCGTATCGAATCAGCGCAAACGCTATTGCGACGGCGGGTTGATTGCAACGCTCGAAATTGCGTTCGACGATGGGAAGGCGACATATTCGCCGGCTTTTATGCCTGTATGGGTCAGAAAAAGCGACTATGCCGTGATTCCGAAATGTGTGGGCGATACTATGGCGATGAGCCGCGCCGACAGCATTGCATACGCCGTTTTTATGGCGGACACGGCAGACGTTTTGGCGCAGTAGATGTCTTTTTTTTGCCAAAAAATCAAAATCTCTTTTAACTTTTTTGCATTAACAATATCTATATTAACGAAAACCGTTTGAAAACAATGGCGCACGCAGATGGCGAATCCGACATAATCGGACTCTTGAAGTCGAAAGGCAATCCCGTGGCGGCATTCGATGAGATTATAGAGCGATACAACGAACGGCTGTATTGGCATATAAGGCGAATCGTAGTGCAGCACGAGGAGGCGGAAGATGTATTGCAGGATACATTTGTGGCGGCGTACACCAATATCGGCGGTTTTCGTGGCGAAAGCGAAGGTTCTTTGGTCGGCTGGCTCTATAAAATTGCCACCAATTTGAGTATAAAGGCGTTGAAGCGACGCAAGCGCGGGATTTTTACGTCGGTCGATTCGTTGCGCGGGAGGTTGCTGTCGGATTTGGACAGCGAACTTTCGCCCTCGGCAGACGAGGTCGCGGCGAAGTTGCAACGGGCAGTAACGGCATTGCCGATGAAACAAAAATTGGTGTTCAATATGCGCTACTACGACGAGATGCCGTTCGAGCAGATTGCGCAGGCGACGGGGCAGAGCGTATCGACGCTGAAAACCAATTACCACTATGCAGTAGAGAAAGTAAAACGAGAGGTAACAACAATAAAATTATGAATATGAAACAGATGCCATACAGAGTACCGGACGGCTTTATGGAGTTGTCGAAGATGCGCAACAAGGCGGCGGTGCGTCGTGCCGATGCCGCGCGTAAGGAGAAAAGAGAGTCGGCGGCGGTGCGTTGGAGTGTTTCGTTGGTGGCAATGGCGGCTTGTATGGTCGTAGGGATTATAGGATACCAACGATTTGAAAACCAAAATGATGAGATGGCTCAATTAGTGGCGCAGATGAAGTCGGCTCCGGACGAAGTGATGGAGGAGATGGCAGCGGGCGCAATAGAGTATGCGGAAGATGTGAATTACTTGTAGAAAAACGCTTATTGTACAATAAACCTGATTGTTAAACCAAAACTTGTAAAACTATGAAAAAGATGATTTTAACAGCCGTATTCGTGCTGACGGCGATGCT
>JBNMLI010000167.1:0-3913 GCA_050874765.1 Alistipes sp. | reverse complement strand
CTTCCAAACCAATTCCGACCGTATCTCCGATGCCGACAAGCAGAAGGGCTACACGCACGGCTATGTGGTTGCCTGCAAGAAGGCTCACGCCGTAGGCAAGACACTTACTTCGTATTGCCTGACGGAGGATTTCGAGTGCCTCTATGCAAAGAAGGATGCAAGTTCGTGGTATAAGAATATCGACGGCTCGACCGAAACGGCAACGGTGCTCGCAGCCTATGCAGGCAAAATCGAAAGCTGCCCGCTCTTCGACTGGACTACCACCGATTTCCAACCTGCCGCACCGAGCAACACGAGCGGTTGGTTTGTGCCTGCAACGGGTCAGGTTTGGGATATGCTTGCCAACCTTTGCGGTGGCGAGGTTGCCGAATATCTCGCTTCGCAGCAGACATCGACCGACGATGCTACACGGTATCTCGACAAAAAGGACATCTCCTACGATGCACTTGCCACTCTGAACGAGAAGATGGCTCTGGTTCCCGACGACCAGAAGGAGTTGTTCGAGATTACCAACAACTACCGCCAAAGTGCCTCTATTTGGACATCGTCATATTATACAGATGACAATGCCGACATATTTATGATTGGCAAGGGTAATAAGGTCGGCAGTACATCAGCATTCGGCGTGGCATGCTCGTATGCTTATATGGACAGTGCCGAGGCATACGCCTGCCCTGTACTTGCATTCTAAATGCGGGGCGCGAGTGAGCGAACAGAGAAACAAGACAATTTTTTACAAGAAACCATAAACAAAAGGTATTATGAAAAGAGTAACGGAATTTTACGATGCGCCAACGTTGCGTGCGTTGCACATCAATCTCGAAGCAGGATTCGGTGCTTCGTATGGCGACCACGGCGATGTGATTTTGCCGGGTGAAGACGGTGATTACACTAATTGGTAAACCCTCTAAAACAGAAGAAGATTATGAAGAAATTTTTATACGCAGTAGCAGCCGTTGCTCTCTTTGCAGGCTGCGCCAAAGATGTAAACGAGGCGACGGTGGTCGCTCCGAAAGAGGGTAATGCAATACTTACGCTCAACGTATCCAATTCGTCGCGTGCCGTATTCGACGGCGACAGCCACATAACGTGGGAGGCAAACGACAAAATCAAGGCGTTGCTTGCTCCCGATTTGGAGGGTACTGTTGCCAAGTCTGACCCATGCGAACTGACCTTCGGTGGCGACGACACCAAACCCGTATTCTCGGGTACGATTAAGGGTATGGAGAACCAACTCGAAAAGTTCTATGTATTCGGTGTCTATCCTTCGGCTGCCGATGTAACGGGTACCTACGCCACCACGCTCGAAAAGCGCGTCGTTTCGTTGGCTAACAAGCAGGCTCCATCGCAGAGCGCGTGGGACGGCAAGGCTGACGTGATGCTCATCGAGCCGCAGGAGGTAGCGGGTACGGTAGAGAGCTACCTCGACTGGAACGACGATTATGACAAGGTAACGTTCTATCGCCTGAAAACAGATGCCGAGATTAAGTTCGCCCACCTGTTCGGCTTCGGTTGCCTTTCGTTCAACACGCTCCCTGCCGACATCGCCGATGCCAAGGTCGGTAAGTGTGTCATCACTGCCGTAGGCGACAACAAGAACCTCGCAGGTACGTTCACTGTCGATTTGCGCAAGAGCGTCGTTGCCGACGACTTCGCCCTGACTCCGAAGGCCGGTGCCGATGCCATCACCATCGTGTGCGACAACACCATTGCGTTAAAGGATTTCAAGGCATGGTTTGTTGCCAATCCGGGCAACTTCGACATCGCTATCGACCTTGTCGCTGGCGGCAACAAGGTGCATTTCGAGCGTAAGGGCTTGGTCATCAAGCGTGCCGCAATCGCAAAACCGGTCGTAAACTTCAAGGAGGGCGACACTTCGCTTTCGTCCGACATCGACCTGACGGGTGGTAAACTGTGGCAACACGATACCAACGATTCGTACCTTGCCAACGGAACCAAGTTCTTCCTCACGAGCAGCCAGTTGGCAGCCGATTGGGGTACTGTCGAGGGTGTGCAGACGATGGAGTTCGGCATTTCCTACTCGGCAGCATCGAGCCTCTCGCCAAAGGCGGACAAGTTCAACAACGAGTATGTACAGATTCTCAACAACTCGTCCTACAACAACGGTAATGCCGCTCTGACTTCGACGGGTAAGTTCAAGGGTATCGACAATATCAAGGTAAGTTGCGGTATCACCAAAGAGAGCTACAATGCCGAGGTTTCCGCATTCATTATCGACGCCGAGGGTGCCGAGCATCAGATTGGCGAAACAAAGGCATTCAAGGGTAACTCTGCCGAGGTTCTCGACTTCTACTTCGAGCAGACGGAGGCTATTCCTGACGGTCAGGTGAAGATTGTATGGGACAACATATCGAGCAACTATGCAAATATGTTCGTCAAGACCATCGCCGTCAATCCGGCTCCGAACATCAAGTTCGGTTGCGACGTACTCTCTGTTCCGGGTGCAGGTGGCTCGGGTACTATCGATGTCGCAGTTGCGTGCGCCAAGGGCGAGCCGACCGTTAAGGCAGATGTCGATTGGCTCAAAGTATCGTATGCCGACGGCGTAATCTCCTACACAGCCGAGGCCAACGATGGCGAAGATGCTCGTAACGGCCACATCATCGTTGAGGCTACGGGCAACTCGACCGTAAGCAAAGAGTTGTATGTATCGCAAATCAGTAGCAAGTTTGCCGAGTTCAGCTTCCAAATCACTCCGACCGACATTAAGAGTGCAATTGATGCTGCCGCAGCGGCATACGAGGCAGAGAACGGTTCGGCACCTGCCGCAGAGAACGTATTGAGCTTCAACGCTACCGTAACCGCAACGGCAACCGACGGCAGCGGCTTGACCAAGGAGGTAGAACTCTATTTCCACCGTCTGAAATACGGCTCGTTGGAGAAGAACGTATTCAAATTGAACGGCAACTATCCTACCGTCAATACGGGTTATGTACAGAATACCACATCGGTAGGTTGGGTAACGAGTGCTTTCGCGGGCTTGACTACCCAGTGGACGGGCTACATCAGCTTCTTCTTCGGTAAGGATTTGGACAATCTCGTTGAAGCCGACCTTTCGCACGGCGACAAAGATGCCAACGATGTTTACACTTGGACGGCATCGGTTTCCGAGGCTAACGAGTACGGATTCTTCTGCATCAAGCAAACCTACGAACGCGACTACACGTTCATCGGTGCAACCTTCCTTGCCAAGAAATAACACGAACAAAAGCATAGAAAAATAGTAGTGTTAGCGAAGTCGCGACCTTTCGGGGTCGCGGCTTTTTTTGTTGCTGCCGCTCGCGCTTCGCTCGATAGCGCACTTATTTGTATGAATTTGCGAAAATTTTAGTAATTTTGTGCCATATTTGCACCCCTATGTACTGCCGTCGGGGCAATGCGGGGGCAAATAGACGTTAAGCGATAAAAAACACGCGCTTGGAGAGATGAAAAACAAGGATAGTAAAGATATTATCGAGTCGCTCGAACAGGGCGACTACAAGTACGGTTTCACCTCCGACATCGCGACCGATATGATTCGGCGCGGGTTGGACGAGGAGGTCGTTCGTCTGATTTCGCAGAAGAAGCAGGAACCCGAGTGGTTGCTCGAATGGCGGTTGAAGGCGTTTCGCCACTGGCAGTCGATGGAGCAACCTTCTTGGGCGCACCTCGACATTCCGCCGATAGATTTTCAGGACATCATCTACTACGCCGCGCCGAAGCAGCGCAAGGCGGCAGGCTCGGCAGAGGAGATTGACCCCGAACTCAAACGCACCTTCGACAAACTCGGCATTCCGCTCGAAGAGCAGATGGCTCTGTCGGGTGTGGCGGTCGATGCCGTGCTCGATTCGTCGTCGGTCAAGACGACATTCCGCGATACGCTGGCGCAGAAGGGCATCATCTTCTGCCCGAT
>JBNMLI010000166.1:0-3937 GCA_050874765.1 Alistipes sp. | reverse complement strand
GATATAAATTCGCTGACGCCGCTCGAAGCACTCAACAAACTAAACGAAATCAAGAAAATAGCAGGCATATAGTCGGTACCGGCGGCAGGGTAGTGCGCAGGGCGGTTTTCTGCCACGTGCCGGCATTGTCTTACCTTGCAACCTATCCACAACAAAAATGCGCGAAACCTTTTCGGGGTTTCGCGCATCGCGTTTACGAAAGTCGGCAGCTAATTAGTCGCCATCGACAATCGAGCGGATATTTTTGATAAGCATCGACACGGCTACCGAGTTGAAACCGCCTTCGGGGATAATCACATCGGCATAGCGTTTCGACGGCTCGACAAACTCCTCGTGCATAGGCTTGACGGTCGAGGTGTATTGCGTAATGACCGACTCCATCGAACGACCGCGGTCGCGCACGTCGCGCAGAATACGGCGAGCCAAACGAATGTCGGCATCGGTATCGACATAAACTTTTATATCCATCAAATCGCGCAACTCTTTGTTCTCGAAGATAAGGATTCCGTCGATGATAATCACCTTCGACGGCTTGACGGCAACGGTTTCGTTGGTGCGGTTATGCTCGACGAACGAATAGACGGGACGCTCAATAGGCACATTGTTTTTCAATGCGCGGATATGCTCGACCATCATATCGGTATCGAATGCCTGCGGGTGGTCGTAGTTGAGTTTGGTGCGCTCCTCATACGAGAGTTCGGGGTGCGCCTTGTAGTAGTAGTCGTGGCACAGTGTAGCCACATCATCGTTTTTGAAAGCATCTTGCAGTCGCTTGACCAATGTGCTTTTACCAGAGCCTGTGCCGCCTGCGACACCAATGACCGTTACCTCCATAGTATATCAGTTTTTGTGTTTGTCGTTATAAGAAAAGAGGTTACCGACTTGCGGTCGGTAACCTCTCAGATATTAAGCATCGATATTCGCGTAATGGGCATTTTTCTCGATGAACTCGCGACGCGGAGCGACATCGTCGCCCATGAGCATCGAGAATATGCGGTCGGCTTCGGCAGCATTCTCGATGGAAACCTGCCGCAGGATACGCGTATCGGGATTCATCGTGGTTTCCCACAACTGGTGGGCGTTCATCTCACCCAAACCTTTGTATCGCTGAATGTGCACGCCCTTTGCACCGAACTCTTCGGTGATGGCATCGCGCTCCTTCTCCGTCCAGCAGTAACGCTCGCGGTTGCCCTTCTTCACGAGGTACAACGGCGGGGTAGCGATATAGATGTGGCCGTTCTCGATAAGTTCCTTCATTTTGCGGAAGAAGAACGTAAGCATCAGCGTGGCGATGTGCGCACCATCGACATCGGCATCGGTCATGATGATAATCTTGTCGTAACGCAATCCTTCGAGGTTCAGAGCCTTGCTATCCTCCGCAGTGCCTATTTTGACACCCAGAGCGATAAACATATTCTTAATCTCCTCGTTGTCCCACATACGGTGTTCGAGAGCCTTCTCGACATTCAAAATTTTACCGCGCAACGGCATAATAGCCTGAAAATTACGGTCGCGACCCTGCTTTGCCGTACCACCTGCCGAATCACCCTCGACGAAGAATATCTCGGCGATGGAGCGGTCGCGGCTCGAACAGTCAGCAAGTTTGCCCGGCAGACCTGCACCCGAGAGCGGACTCTTACGCTGTACCGCCTCGCGAGCCGAACGTGCGGCGTGGCGGGCAGTGGCATTCAGAATAACTCGCTCGACAATGGCACGGGCATTCTTCGGATTCTCCTCCAAGTAGTTGGTGAGTGCCTCCGACATTGCTTGGTCAACCGCTGCGGCAACCTCGTCGTTACCGAGTTTGGTCTTGGTCTGACCCTCGAACTGCGGCTCGGCAACCTTCACCGAAACGACAGCCGTAAGTCCCTCGCGGAAGTCGTCGCCGCTAATCTCGAATTTCAGTTTCGAGAGCATACCCGAATCGTCGGCATACTTTTTCAGCGTGCGGGTGAGCGCACGGCGGAAGCCCGTCAGGTGAGTACCACCCTCGATGGTGTTGATATTATTTACATAGGAGTGAACATTCTCCGAAAAGGAGTTGTTGTACTGCATGGCGACCTCGACCGGCACCCCGTTTTTCTCGGCATCGAGATAGATGATGGAGTCGATAATAGGCTCACCGCGCGTTGCGTCGAGGTATTTGACAAACTCCTTCAATCCGTCCTCCGAATGGAACGATTCGCTGATGAAATTGCCGTTCTCGTCTTTGTTGCGCTTGTCGGTGAGCGTCAGGCGGATACCTTTGTTAAGGAATGCCAGCTCACGCAAACGGTTGGCGAGGATGTCGTATTTGTATTCGGTCGTATGCGTGAATATTTCCGCATCGGGCTTGAAGGTGATTGTCGTACCGCGGTCGGTGCATTCGCCGACAATCTCTACCTCCGAAGTAGGTTTGCCCTTGCTGTATGTCTGCTTGAATATCTTGCCGTCGCGATGAATCTCGGCTATGAGCAACGTCGAGAGTGCATTGACGCACGAAACACCCACACCGTGCAGACCGCCCGACACCTTGTAACTGCCTTTGTCGAACTTACCGCCCGCGTGCAACACCGTCAGGACGACCTCCAATGCCGACTTGCCCTCCTTCTCGTGGAAATCGGTCGGGATACCTCGACCGTTATCGCGCACGGTGATGGAGTTGTCCTCGTTGATGGTTACATAGATGTCGTTGCAGTAGCCTGCCAACGCCTCGTCGATTGAGTTATCGACCACCTCATATACAAGGTGGTGCAGACCTCGTTCGCCGATGTCGCCGATATACATGGCAGGACGCTTGCGGACAGCTTCCAGACCCTCCAACACTTGAATGTTCGACGCGGAATACTCCTCTTCCTTGCCCTTCTTTACGTTTTCTTGTTCAGTACTCATACTAACGATTTATATTATAAATCGGGATTTATTATTAACGTACAAAAATAGTAATTTTTTCTTAAACAGCCAACTCTAAATCGAAGTTTCGACCCCCAGCAACTCGTTTACGTCGATTTCGGCAATTTTGTTATGCGCAAACAACAATGTACGAGCAGGGTAGTTCTCGATGAACGATGTATTGTGAGTGGACATGATAATCGCCGTACCCGACTCGGCAATCGAGTGGAACAGCGAGATGATACTCTCTGCCGTAACGGGGTCGAGGTTGCCCGTAGGCTCGTCTGCCAGAATCAGCGCAGGCGAATTGAGCAGGGCGCGGGCTATGACAAGGCGTTGCTGTTCGCCGCCCGACAGTTCGAACGGCATCTTGTAGTGTTTGTTGGTCAGCCCGACTTTGTCCAAAATTTCGTCTATGCGCTTACGGATATCCGCCTCGCTCTTCCAGCCTGTGGCAAGCATCACATAGCGCAGATTCTCGAACACATTGCGGTCGGAGAGCAGTTGCAAATCCTGAAATACGATGCCGAGTTTGCGGCGCAGGTAGGGTATCTGTTTACGTTTGAGCGTGCGCAGGTCGAAACCCGCCACGCAACCCTCGCCCTCGACCAGCGGAAGTTCGGCATAGAGCGTTTTCAGAAGCGAACTCTTGCCGCTACCCACACGCCCGACAAGATAGACGAATTCTCCGCGGCGAATCTCCATATCGACACCCGACAACACGAGTTCGCCCTCTTTGAGAGCGCGGCTGCCGGTGAGCGTTTCAAACGGGTCGTGGGTGTGGTATATGGCTACATCTTTGAGCCTTACCACGCAATCGTTGTCCATTGTCATATTGCGAGAATTATATGTGTCAAAGATAGCGATTTTCGGCGAGTCGGCAATGAATTTGGCGTCGATTTTCTACATATCGGCGCAATTATTTTGTTTCTTGACAACAAAACGCTTATCTTTGCGGTGAGTTTTCAATGAAACTCGCCCCGGGAACGGCACAACTGCAAGGGTACGCCCGCGCAGCAGCCGCGCAGAAGGGGGGGGGTGACCGGTTTTGACAGCAGGCAGAGTT
>JBNMLI010000165.1:0-3947 GCA_050874765.1 Alistipes sp. | reverse complement strand
ATATTCATCTTGTAGGCGTGCTCGCCGAAGAGCGACTGCACAGCAGTCAGTTCGGCAATATCGCCAAGCGGTGTAGATGTGCCGTGCGTATTGAGGTAGTCCACGTCCTCAATCGTCAATTCGGCATCTTCCAATGCGTTGCGCATCGAAAGTTTCGCGCCCCTTCCGTCCGGAAGCGGTGCTGTGATGTGGTGAGCGTCGGCAGACATACCGCCACCGGCAACCTCACAATAGATTTTGGCTCCGCGAGCCTTGGCGTGTTCGTACTCCTCGAAGACCAGCGCACCCGCGCCCTCCGCCATAACGAAGCCGTCGCGTGCCGCATCGAACGGACGCGAAGCGTGTTGCGGGTCGTCGTTGCGGGTCGAAAGGGCCTGCATCGAGCAGAAACCTCCGACTGCCGGAATGATAATCGGAGCCTCCGAACCACCGGTTACAATCATATCCGCCTTACCCCAACGAACGAGGTTCATTGCGTCTATCATTGCATTGTTGGACGATGCGCATGCCGAAACGACACTGTAATTGGGACCCATAAAGCCGTACTTTATGGAGATATGTCCCGCCGCAAGGTCCTGAATCATCTTCGGCACGAAAAAAGGGCTGAACCGAGGAATTCCGTTTCCTTCGGCCCAACCCATCACTTCATCATAGAATGTCTGCATTCCGCCTACACCCGAACTCCACACAACGCCAACGCGTTCGAGGTTCTCGGTTGCAAGGTCGATGCCGCAATCCTTAACCGCCTGCTCGGCTGCAACGAGTGCATACTGGGCAAACAGGTCGTATTTGCGCACCTCCTTACGGTCGAAATGCTCGGTCCAATCGTAATTTTTAACCTCGCAAGCGATACGCGATTTGAAATTGGTTGCATCGAAATGAGTGATAGGACCGCCTCCGCTGACTCCGTTTTCGAGATTATTGAAATAATCGTTTACGTTGTTGCCAAGAGGGTTGATTGTGCCTATGCCTGTTAAGACTACTCTTCGTTGCTGTTTCATTCCGTATCTACTTGATGTTGTAAAAATTATGACTTATAAAGTACCGATTTTATTCCTAATGATTATGATAAATTATTTCTTGTGCTCTTCGATGTATTTGATGGCGTCGCCAACGGTAACGATTTTCTCGGCGTCCTCGTCCGGAATCTGAATATCGAAAGCCTTCTCGAGCTCCATAATCAACTCTACCGTATCCAAAGAGTCTGCTCCGAGGTGAGCCGTAAAACTTGCTTCCGGAACTACTTCCGACTCCTTAACGCCCAATTTGTCAACGATAATCTTGACAACTTTTTCTTGAATTTCTGACATAGTTTTCAATTTTTGGTTAAACTTTTTGTATATTAGTTTTCAACTAAACTCATTAAAGTTCATCGCACAGCCACGAAAAAACACCCGACCCGCTAAAAAAGCAGACGCTTTTCCGGAACAATACCGCGCAAAAATAACACTTTTTTATTATCTTTGGCATAAGAAAGTAAATAATTTACAATCGAATTATTGCGACGACATTACAAACAACTAATTATCAAATAGATACAAAATATGAAATTATTACTGATTTCCAACTCCACCAACGCGGGCGAAGAGTATTTGAAATACCCAATCGGACAAATAGGCGAGCATCTGCGCGGTGTTCGCAACATCGTATTCGTACCCTATGCAGCCGTTACGTTTTCCTATACCGAATATGAGCGCAAAGTGCAACGCCGCTTCGACGAAATCGGCATCAAGGTGCGCTCGATACACCGCGAAAAGAGTCCGCTGAAAGCCATTCGCGAGGCGGAGGCTATATGCGTGGGCGGCGGTAACACGTTCGCCCTTGCCAAGAAGATGCAGGAGCAGGGGCTTATGTCGGCGATATTGCGCAAAATCAAGAGCGGCACACCATACGTCGGCTGGTCGGCAGGCAGCAACGTATGTTGCCCGACCATCTGCACCACCAACGATATGCCAATCGTGCAACCCGAATCGTTCAAGTCAATCGGTGCAATCCGCTTTCAGATAAATCCGCACTATCTCGATGCCAACCCTGCGGGACATGCGGGCGAAACCCGCGAGCAACGCATATTGGAGTATATCGAGGCGAATCCGCGCCGCTATGTGGTCGGCTTGCGCGAGGGGTGCATTCTCCGCTACGCCGACGACCGACTGACGCTCATCGGAGAGCGCCCGATGCGGATATTCAAAAAGGGCATCGCGCCCTACGAGGTCAATGCAGGCGACGACCTTTCGTTCCTTTTATAATACACAGGCGATGATGACGACAAAACAGGAGTGCGGTGCGGCAGGCGAACAGGCGGCGGTCGATTGGTTGCGCGCGAACGGATTTATGATTATGGAGCGCAACTGGCGCAACGGTCGGTACGAAATCGACATAATCGCCTCGCGCCGGGGTGTTGTTCACATAATCGAGGTCAAGACGCGCCACGCAGGTTCGCTCACCACGCCCGAAGATGCAATAACGGAACACAAGTTCCGCTCGTTGCGCCGTGCCGCTTCGGCATACACGGCGCAGCACCGATTACAGGCTGAATTGCAGTTCGATTTGATAGCGGTCGAGAGTGCCGACAATGGTGCAATGAGTGTCCGAATGGTCGAAAACGCAATGCAATGCAATTGGTAATTTTGCATTTATAATAAAAAAGAGTACTTTTGCAAAGTTTTTCAATACACCTACGGCTTTGATGTGGCTTTACAATATAGGCATTTCGGCATACGAGAACGCTATTAAGATAGCGTCGTTGTGGTATCCGAAGGCGAAACTCTGGTACGACGGGCGCAAAGACCTGTTCGACCGTATGCGTAGCGCAATCGACCGCGATGCCCGCATAGTCTGGGTACACGTTGCCTCGCTCGGCGAGTTCGAGCAGGGGCGACCAATCATCGAGCGAATCCGCAAGGAGCGACCCGAATACAAGATTCTCGTAACATTTTTCTCGCCTTCGGGCTACGAAATCCGCAAGAATTACGCGGGTGCGGACTATATCTTCTATCTGCCCTCCGACCGTCCGTCCAACGCAAGAGAGTTCCTCGACATAGTCAAACCCGAAATCGCGATTTTCGTCAAATACGAGTTTTGGCTCAATATGCTCGGCGAGTTGCGCCGTCGCAGGATTCGTACCTATATCGTTTCGGCGATTTTCCGCCGCAATTCGGTATTCTTCCGCCCCTACGGCGATATGTGGCGCAATGCGCTCGAAACCTTCGACACCATATTCGTACAGAACGACGAGTCGAAGCGACTGCTTGCCGAAATAGGCTACGACAACGTTGTGGTTGCGGGCGACACACGTTTCGACCGCGTGGCGCAGATTGCCGCACAGGCCAAGAAAATCAACCTTATAGACCGCTTCACGGCGGGAAAGCGCGTGTTTGTTGCGGGCTCGACATGGGGCCCCGACGAACAGATTCTCCAACCGCTCATCAACGACAATCCCGACATAAAATTCATCATAGCACCGCACGAGATGGACGAGGGACGCATCGCCAAAATCATCGCCGACACCAAAGGCGGAGCCATTCGCTACACCAAGGCGGAGGGCGAAGCGGTTGAAAACCGGCAGGTGCTGATACTCGACACGGTCGGATTGCTCGCATCGGTCTATGGCTATGCCACTTGGTCGTACATCGGCGGAGGTTTCGGCGTAGGAATCCACAACACGCTCGAAGCAGCGACATTCGGTCTGCCCATAGCCTTCGGTCCCAACTACAAGCGATTCAAGGAGGCTTGCGATATGATAACGCTCGGTGCAGCACGCTCGGTGCGCAATTATGACGAACTGCGTGAGTGGTTCGAGCCATTGCGCGACAACGCGGCGTTGCTTGCCGAAGCGAGCCACACGGCAAAGGAGTACACCTCGAAGCATCAGGGTGCGACCGACATATTCGTCAAGGCTATATTCGCAGAGAAATAGGAGAAAATAGGGGTGGGTACCTATATTATAT
>JBNMLI010000164.1:0-4022 GCA_050874765.1 Alistipes sp. | reverse complement strand
GTCGTAGCGTAGCCCAACGACTTCTCGTCACGCTTCATACCGAGTGCGGTAACGACCACCGACTCCATAGCCTGCGTAGCGTTGGTCATGGCGACATTTATTTCGGTGCGTGTACCGATGTTCACCACCTCGTCTTTGTAGCCGAGGAAGCTGAATTGCAGCTGCTGGCTCGGTTTTGCCGAAACGGTATAGCTACCGTCTGCCTCGATTATGACACCGTTGAGCGTGCCTACAATCATCACACCGACACCGCCCATAGGCAGACCCTTTTCGTCGCGCACAAAGCCCTTGACCGTGTGAGGTTGTTCGCTTTTGACCGACTGCGGTGCCGTGGTCGCAGTTACGGTTGCAGTTGTTGTTGTCGCAGCGGCATCGCTCGTTGTGCGTTTGGCGTCGGAGGTGAGTTTGATGGCAATTTTGTTGCCGACAATCTCGAATGTACGCCCCGAGCCGTCGAACACGCGATGGAGCAGGCTCTCCAAAGGTTCGTCGTTCGCCTCGACCGTAACCGTACCGGCATTGTCGAGTACCGAACTGCTGTAAAAGAATGTGTAGCGGGAGTGCTGCTCCACCTTCGCCATAAACTCCCGTAACGGCACATCGTGCACCGACAGGGTTATGCGCGAACCGTCATCGGCGGACGGAGCCGCAACCGCAGACTGTGGCGCAAAGGTCGCACATAGCGCGAACAGAAACGCCGCCAGCAGTCGTAAAGTAAAAGTTTTCATCATATTATAGTCCATTAGGTTTGTTTGGTTTTATAGTTTGGCACGTTTCGACACATAGTACTCGCCGTCGAACTCGGTGATGGCGAGTGGCACAGGCGCGGTGAGCGAAACAAGTCGCAGAGCCTCCTCCAACGACTCGTTGTCGATTTGACCGTCGTAGGGAATGTTCTCTATGGAGGAGTGAATGTGTATTTTGATGTTGTATTTGTGAGCCATACGGCTTGCCACGAATTTGAGCGGCAACTCCGTGAAGCGCAGCCGACCGCCATTTATCCAGCTGATTGAATTTTCGACAGCCACACTCTGCTTGGCTATCTGACCGAGGTTATCGTCCATACGCAACTCGTCGCCGGGGTTGAGTTGGATTACGTCCTCGCGAACGTGTGCCTCCAAGCGACCCGTATGGAGCGTTACGACCGAATAGCGGTCGGCGGAGTAGGATACGATATTGAACGATGTGCCGCGCACGATATACTCCTTGTCGCCACACACCACCACAAATCGGCACGAAGGATTTTTCGCCACCTCGAAATAGCACTCGCCATCGAGCATCACCCTGCGCTCTTTTGCGCCGAAGTCGGCAGCGAGCGTCAGTCGTGCATTGGAGTTCAACGTAACGTGCGTACTGTCGGGCAACATAAACGAACGACGCTCGCCCATACCCGTGGCATACACAACAGGCTCGGCAGACGGTTGTGCACCGTGGTTTTCAGCCATCAGCGAGCCGACATACACAGGAAAGGTCTTGTTATCCGACACAAGCACAACGGTTGCGCCCAACGCCACAGCCGCGACAATCGTGGCAGCAATGGCACGGGAGTAGCGGCGAGCCGAGCGCAATACGCCACCGAAGAGTGAATGGGTGGCAGGCTTCGGCAGCTCCTTCCGACGGCGGTCGGCAGCCAAACGTGCACAGAATGCACGAGCGGCGGGCGTGGCGGGCAGTTGCGATTCGAGTCGGCGCACCTCGCTACGGAAATCGGCTCCGTTTTGTGGCGAGAGGCGCACCCATTCGGCAAGTCGCACAGCCTCATCGTCGGCGAGCGCACCGCTTACATATTTATAAATCAGTTGTTTAATCTCTTTATTCATACATTATGCGCGGGATAATGTTATGCCCTTGCATATATAAAGACACATTTTTCGGAAAACCCGAACCTGTTTGTCGATTTTTTTTGCAAATACCCACTCTGCGGAGGTTTCGGGCATAAGCAATCCGCACAAAAAAACGACAGATACCGAAGTGGTATCTGTCGTTTGACGCAGAGTGGCGGGGGTTTTCATCTCCCCCCCCTCGCTCGTAGAAAAATCGTTGTTAGAAGAGTGGCACAAACGCCTCGCCCTCGGCACGCGAATCCGGTGCGAGGTTTGCCAGCACCGAAGCAGGAATATACTCCTCGCGATTATAAACCGAGGAATCGGTAGTATCCGTTTTACTGTCAAGGAACAGTTGCGATTTGTCCTGACCCAACTCGATGTAGTAGGTATTGGTCAATGTGCCGTCGTCGTATTTACCGCTAAACACATATTCACCTGCGTTCTCTGTGATAACGAAATCGCCTTCCAACTTGACATAGCGCATATTGTTGATGCCCTTTTGGTACGAGGTGAATCTGCCGGACTTGTTCAGTTTGAGGTAGATATCCACACCGCTATCGGCAGGAGCCTCGCCCGCGAAATCGATTAGGTGCCAAACGCCATCGATGGCTTTGTTAAACTCGGACGGTTCAGGTGGAACCACTTCCGTTTTGTTGCTGCACGAAGTCAAACCGACGAAAGCAACGAGAATTGATGCTATGATTGCTAATTTCTTCATAATCATTCTGCTTTTTTATTATAACCAACCGTTGTTATTCGCAA
The DNA here is from genome assembly GCA_050874765.1 of Alistipes sp. Taxonomy (GTDB): domain Bacteria; phylum Bacteroidota; class Bacteroidia; order Bacteroidales; family Rikenellaceae; genus Alistipes. The sequence continues at coordinate 1,434 of JBNMLI010000164.1, read as the reverse complement.
AGCCACGAGCCACGATAACGAACTCCTTGCTCAACTCCAAGCCACCCATGTTGCTCTCCGAGCCGATAGAGGTACCGCCGCCGATGAAGCGCACGGTAACGTGTGCCGTACCCGCCTTGGTGCATTTGATAACGAGTTCACCCGTTTCGGAATAGATTGCGACATCGCCCTCGACACCGAGTTTGGTCTTATCCTCGTCGGACATCGAAACGCCCAAGAATGTCATATCCGCAGCACCGCCGCCGACAATCGATTTGAGCGAAACGTACTGTTTCTTGCCGACCTGTACGGGGACGCAAGGCGTACCCTCGACGTTCATCAGCACCTGATAGGCATCGGTCAGACCCGTACCCATATTGCCGAAGTATTTGCTGTCGGTGAAGTATTGGTCGATACCGTTTACCGAAGTGAGCAGGATTTTGTAGAACTCGTCGCGCGTAAAGTGCTTGCCCAACTTGTAGGCATACGACAGACCCAGCGCGGCAACGCCCGACATGTGAGGGCAAGCCATCGAAGTACCCTGCGCAAAGCCGTACTCGTTGTTGTTGATGAGCGACAGAACCTGTGCCGTAGTACCCTGACGAGCCGAACCGCCCGGAGCGGCGATATTGGAACCCTGACCGAAATCGGTATAGTAAGCAGGAGTATAGTCGCAAGCGACTGCCGTTACGCAGATGCACTCGCGGTATGCGCCCGGATATGCAGGAGAGGTCGTACCCGAGTTGCCTGCTGCGAAGATTGCGATACCGCCATCGACAACACCGCAACCGCCGTTCTCGGCCTTACCGCCGTTGCGGAGGAAATAGTCGATTGCCTCGCGCTCGACGCTGTGGATTTTGTAGTAGTCGGCATCGGAGCTGAACGCACCCGCTTTGTAACCGAAGCTGCACTGGATAATCGACGCACCGTTATCGGAGGCGTATTTGATAGCCTTTGCAACGCTGGCATCGTCGGCAGTTCCGTCGTTGAAGAAGGTCTGGCACGACATGATGCGCACACCGTCGTTGTTGCCGCTACCGCCTGCGATACCGCAAACGCCGATACCGTTGTTGTTGACCGCCGCGATGGTACCTGCAACGTGGGTTCCGTGCTCGGGAGCCTCGCCGCTCGTACTCAACGTAAGTTGGGTATCTGCCACGAAGTTGTAGCCATAGACATCATCGACATAGCCGTTGCCGTCGTCGTCGATGCCGTTGCCCGGAATCTCGCCGCTGTTCACCCACATATTGGCTGCGAGGTCGGCGTGGCGCCAATCGACGCAGTTATCGACAACCGCAACGATAACGTGCGGGTCGCCCGTGCAGACTTTCCAAGCCTCGCCGCAGTTCACGTCTGCGCCTGCGCGAATGCCCGAATAGACCCCCATATCGCCTACGTTGATGTAATGCCACTGCTCGGAGAGGCGCGGGTCGTTGAAGATGGCAGTCGAAGCGG
>JBNMLI010000163.1:0-4035 GCA_050874765.1 Alistipes sp. | reverse complement strand
CTCTTCGGATTGGCGATGAGCGGACCGAAATCGGTCATTGCGCCGACGCCGACAAAGATGAGGCACGGATATATGCCGAGTTTCACACCGAGATAGAGGTAGTCAATCAGACCGGCCTCGCCTACGAATATATCCCAATGCACATGACCGCCCGCAAAGAGGTCGGAGTGGAACATCTCGGCACCCGGAAGGTTCGAGAGCAACATACCGAAGGCAATCGGCAGCAGCAACAGCGGTTCGAACTTATGCTTGATGGCAAGGTAGAGCAACAGCATCGCCACAGCAATCATAATGATATACTTGTAGCCGTCCGCTGCAAAGAGTGCCATAAAGCCCGAGGTCTCGACGAATTTTTCGAGGCTCTCGACAACAAAATTGGCAGACAATAAAGTACCCATAACGCTACTCTATGACTATCAACAAATCGCCTTCCATAACCGTTGCGCCCTGCTTGGCAACAACCGACTTCACCTTACCGCCACGCTCAGCATCGATGTTGTTCTCCATCTTCATCGCTTCGAGAACAAGCAGAGTCTGACCCGCCGAAACGGCATCGCCCTCCTTAACCTTTACATCGATAATCGTACCCGGCAGCGGGCAAAGTACATTGTAGCCGCCCGCCGCAGGAGCGGCTGCAACGGGTTTGCTTGCGGCAGCCGTGGTCGGCGTAACCGACAAACCGGTAGCCTGCGGAGCAGGAATAACATGAGGTTTGCTTACGGGGCGAGCCTTGCCGCCGGCAATCTCCACTTTGTAGGTGGTGCCGTTCACAACAACATTTGCCTCCGTCGAAGCCTCGTTTATCTCGTCAATCTCTACACTGTATTGATTGCCGTTAATTTTCAATGAATAGTTTTTCATTTGTTTTGTACAGTTTGTTTTAACAAGCCGCTTTCGCGAACATTTCGGGCGTGTGGCAGAGCAATGCAGGATTGCTCCGCCGCGACCCTTATTCTATTTTCTAATGTGTTCCGGACACTGCGTCAGACCGTGAATCTTGGAATTCCAAGGCGAGTACATTCGCGTGATGCGATTGATTGTCAGCATATCGGACTCTTGGTCGTGCAAAGCCGCCTTATAGAGTTTCAACGCCGTTGCAATCGCAACAACCTCCTCGTCGCTGATGGCGGTCGGTACCTTGGTGTTGTTTACCTTATGCTCGCGCGTAAAGATGACGCCGAACAAGCGCATAATATACACCAATAAAACCAACACCACGAAAACGAGCGAAATACCGATGAGCGCAATCAGCAGAATCTGCGACCACGGCAACGCATAATCTATTACGAATAGTGTCATAACGAGCGAGGTTTATAAAGGAATGTTCGAATGTTTCTTGGCAGGATTCTGCAAACGCTTGGTCGAAAGCGACTGCAAAGCGCGGATTATGCGGAAACGCGTATTGCGTGGCTCGATGACATCGTCGATATAGCCGTAGCGTGCCGCATTGTAAGGATTCGAGAACAAATCCTTGTACTCCTGCTCCTTCTCGGCGATGAATTTCTTCTTCTCCTCGGGGTCGGTAAATGCAGCCAAATCCTTGGCATAAAGCACCTCGACAGCACCGCTTGCACCCATAACGGCAATCTCTGCCGATGGCCAAGCGTAGTTGATGTCGCCACGGATATGCTTCGACGATATAACGATATAAGCACCGCCGTAAGCCTTACGCAGAGTAACGGTAACCTTCGGCACGGTCGCCTCGCAATATGCGAACAACAGTTTCGCACCGTGCGTGATGACGCCGCCGTACTCCTGTGTCGTACCCGGCAGGAAGCCCGGAACATCGACCAACGTTACGAGCGGAATGTTGAATGCATCGCAGAAACGCACGAAACGTGCAGCCTTGCGGCTTGCGTTGATGTCGAGCACACCCGCCATAAATTTAGGCTGGTTGGCGATGATACCCACGCTCTGACCGTTGAAACGGGCGAAGCAGGTGATGATATTCTTGGCATACGTTGCTGCCGATTCGAGGAAATCGCCGTTATCGACAATCGCACGAATCACGTCGTACATATCGTAAGCCTGATTAGGATTGTCAGGAATAATCTCGTTGAGCGAATCCTCCAAGCGAGCGATATTGTCGGTGCAAACAGCAAGCGGAGCGTCCTCCATATTGTTCTGCGGCATATAGGAGATGAGTTTGCGAATCAGCGCGATACCCTCCTCCTCGGTATCGACGGCGAACTGTGCAACACCCGACTTGCTCGTATGAACGATGGCACCGCCCAACTGCTCCTGTGTTACGTCCTCGCCCGTAACGGTCTTGACAACCTTCGGACCCGTAAGGAACATATTGGAGGTATTTTTCTTCATAATGATGAAGTCGGTCAGAGCCGGCGAGTAAACCGCACCGCCTGCGCAAGGACCGAAGATTGCGGAAATCTGCGGAATAACGCCCGACGACATCACGTTGCGCTGGAAGATGTTGGCATAGCCTGCCAAAGCGTTTACACCCTCCTGAATACGCGCACCGCCCGAATCGTTCAGACCGATGCAAGGTGCGCCGTTGCGCATTGCCATATCCATCACCTTGCAGATTTTGTCTGCCAAAGCGAGCGACAGCGAACCTGCCGTTACGGTAAAGTCCTGTGCGAACACATAAACCAGACGACCGTCAATCGTACCGTAACCCGTTACGACACCGTCGCCGAATGTATGTTTCTTCTCCATGCCGAAATCGTAGCAACGGTGGGTTACGAACATATCGAACTCCTCGAAACTACCCTCGTCCAACAGCATCTGAATACGCTCGCGGGCGGTATATTTACCCTTGTCGTGCTGCTTGTCGATAGCCTTCTGGCCACCACCCATACGAGCCGTTTCGCGGTTCTCGATGAGTTTGTTGATTTTATTCTGAATTTCGCTCATAATAAGTATTGCCTATTTGTTTTTATTCTCACACAACTCGGTAAGGATACCCTGTGTCGATTTCGGGTGAAGGAATGCGATGGTCATACCGTCTGCGCCCTTGCGCGGAGTCTGGTCGATAAGACGAATGCCCTTCTCGGCTGCGTCTGCCAACTGCTCCTCGATATTTTCTACGGCAAGTGCCATGTGGTGGATACCTACACCACGGTTCTCGATAAACTTGGCAATGGTCGAATCCTCGCCCATAGGTTCGAGCAACTCGATTTTGGTTTCGCCCAATTTAAGGAATGCGGTGCGTACCTTCTGGTCGGCGACCTCCTCGATTTTGTAACATTTCAAACCCAAAACGTTCTCCCAATAAGGAATTGCCTCGTCAAGGCTCTTAACCGCGATGCCGAGATGCTCAATGTGTGATACTTTCATAATAAAAGAAAAATTAAAGTTGTTTATATTTAGGTCTTTTACTTTTACCCCATATTGCGTACTGCCTTATACGACAAATGTCGGTCGGCGGTAAATACGCATTCAAATCCTTGCAAATATACATTTTTCATTTGAAACGGAAAAACTATTTCGGAACTATTTTTGTCCGATTCCGGCCTTTTGGAAGTTTGGGCCGAATTAGTTTGCATTTCCCGCAAAAACGGCGTATATTCGCGGGTATGAAACGATTGTTTGCCATACTTGCCATCGTGCTTTGCTCCGCAACGGCGTCGGCGCAGAACCTTGCACTCGGCGAGCGCATTCCGCCCGTACACCCCAAATACAGGCATTGGCTGGGCGGGCATACTCCTCAAAACTACGAATATACATATATAGGTTTCGTCCATTCGGCGAGCGTGCCCTGCATCGAAGGCACCGAGCACATACGCGACATTGCCGAGGGAATAGAGAATATGCGCATCATAATACTCACGAAGGAGAGCGAGGAGCAGACCGCAGCGTGGCTCAAACGCTACGCCGAGGGGCGTTGCGGAGTGGCGTGCAGATGCGAATACCCGTTCCGCAGTTTTTGTGTGAATTATGCACCGTTCGGCGTGGTAACCGACCATCGCAACCGCGTGTTGTGGTTCGGCAACCCCAAGCAGCTCACGCGCGAGCAACTTTTGAAATTTACAACGAATAACAAAAAACATAAAATAAGATGTCGTTCACTAAAAT
>JBNMLI010000162.1:0-4063 GCA_050874765.1 Alistipes sp. | reverse complement strand
ATGTGGAAACGGCTCTGCACGCCCGTACCCGGCTTCACTCCGCAGAATGCTATGCGCGACGACGGCTCGACATCGGAGAGTACCACCGAGTACTCCTTCCATGTCGTCTGGTCGCCTTCGAGCGTCAGCGCGACGGAGTTGCCCTCCGTGTAGGCGGTTATGCGGTTGCCCGAGCCGAGTGTGGTGTTGTTGAACACCTTGACGGCAATCGCCTTCTCGGCATTATCGATGGTCGTTGCGCCGTAAGGGCAGGCACGGAATGTTACGCGCACTGTCGATGTGCCCGACAGGGCGGCAAGTTGCGGCGTAATCAGTGCCGCGTGCTTGCTGCTTGCACCAATCTTCAAATAACCCGGGCGTGCAAGTATGCAACCCGTTTTGTTGTCGTCGGCAATCCAGCCCCACGCACTCAATCCCATTGCAGGAACAACGCCTTTGAGCGTGTTGAACAAGCCGATTTCGGTATCCTTGACGGTGTAGTATTGCGCGTCCTGCTCATCGGGATTGTCGCCCGATGCCGTGTAGAGCGTCGTTGCACTGCTGCGGTCGTTACGCGAATAACCCGCGGCACGCGCCGTCAGGTCGCCGCCCCAAATCGACTTTTCAAAGTTCTCATACAGAATCACGTCGCCCTTGTTCACTGCCGTCGCAACGACCTCGCCCTCGTATGCACGGGCGGTAGTCGCCACTGCCACAGGCTTCTGCATTGCTACTCCGTCGGTCAGATTGCGCACCAACAGATAGTATGTCGTCTTTGGCGTAAGGCTGCCGAATATGAAGCGAGGCGGATAGTCCTTCGAGTAACTGATTGTATTGGTGTAGGTTTTGCTCTTGTCGTTGAGCGTCCAACCGACAATGAGGTTCTTGCAGGCAGCATCGGCATAGAGTTCCGCCTTGTATTTCTTGGCAATGTCGTCCGTCCATGTGCATTTGGTGCTCGGCATCGGCTCGCCGATGTACGGAGCGTTGGCAGGCGTTATCGTCCAGCCGACCGTAATCGTCGTGTCGGTCGCACGCACAACTGCCACCGAGATGCCGCTCGTATCGGTCGTGAACTCGACGGCAGGCAACGCGATGACGTGATTTGCCTTGGTGGTGCAGTCCCAGCCCGATACCTTTGCAGGCACGCTCATCACGCCCGCATCGGTTACGAACGAGAATGTCAGGCCTTTGGTGTAGTTCTGCGGTGCTACGCAGATGTAGAAATCCTTGCCGTCGGCGGTGAGTTCCGCCTTGGCGCAGTCGAGAACTGCCTCTGTTGCAGCATCTTCGGCGAGTGTAACCGTCCCCGCAGGCATTGCGATGCGGCTCTTGCCCCACATCTTTTCGCCGTTGTTACCGCTTACGATGATGCTCTGCAACAGCACTTTGTCGCTGATTGCAGCCGCTTTTTTGAGCGTAACTTTCACTACCACAAGCGGATTCTCGAACGAGAAGCCCGAGCCGTTCCACGCGCCGACCAACAGCGGATAGCGGAAACCGCCCTCGGCGTTGAGGCTCTGCGACGGCAACTCCACGCTCCACTCGCGTGCGCCCGTACTGCCCGCAGCGAAGTCGGACGGCTGTGCCGATGCGATGTAAGGATAGAGCGCGTATTGCTCACCATCGGGCGAAAGCGGTGATGCACAGTCGAATACGACCGTGCGGCGGTCTGCCGAGAGCGACCCTTCGCGGGCAACGCATTTGATATATTCGGGCGTGGTGCCGTTGTAGCAGATTGCACCTGCATCATCGTCGGCTTCCCACACCGAGTGAATGTCGGAAATGCCTGCTCGTGAGGCAGTTCCCATGTCGGCGACGAACGAATGTACCCCGTCGGCTTCGGTCGGGCGGTTGCCCGTGTAGGTTTCGTCCTCGAAAGAGGAGCAGGCTCCGAGTGCCATAGCCGCAATCGTGGCGGCTAATGCTATGATTCTCTTCATATTATCTCCTCCGCGATTTAGTTCCAACTCTCTTCGTCCTCGAATATCGGGTCCTTGATTCCCGACCCCGAAGATTGGGCGAAGCCGCACTCGATTCGACAAATGGTTACTCTCAAAGAGGGCGAATAGTAGGGATTCGCTGCCTTTCTTATGTTTCGTTTCATTTCCTTTTGTATGTATTTTAGGTTTATTTTACTTACAAATATAGCACTTTTTAGGATTAAAAGGAAATAAAAAGAAAGAAAACGAAACGCGCAGATGCGCATTAAATGCGAAAACGGGCGGTATTTTACAAAATCGAGTGATTGACCACCCGCAATCGGAATTTGCCACCCGCGTATTCGATGATTCCCGCTGCCGAGAACTCGCCCTCGGGCAGTGCCTCGTCGGCATAGTCGCATACGCCGAGCGTGTAGAGTGCAAAGGCGTTGCCGTCGCGGTCGGCGATGCGACGCAGGGTGGTGATGTATTTGCCACGCTCGCTATCGAAGTCGCACCAGCGTTCGTTGCCGCGTTCGGTAATGGTTATATTCTTGATTATAACATATTTGCCAATGTCGCCCGCGCCGATTTCGGCGATGCGTTTTTCGGTCGGCGCGAGGCTCTCGCCCGCGGTGCTGTCGATGCGTATGTAGCGCGAAAGCAACGCTGCGTCGATGGCATCGACTACATAGTCGCCCGTAGGGTGCGAGCCGAGGACGATTGTGCCGCCTGCCCGCCCGAGCGAAAGACCGTTGCAAAAGATTGTAACGCGCGAATATACAGGGATTTGCCGAAAGAGCGACTGACTGTCGATGTCAATCTCGATACCTCCCGTAGGGTCTATAACGACGATGCTTTTGTAGTACTCGCCGAGCCAGTCGGTCGCGATGACCGTTCCCGAGACGGTCAAGTCGGTATTGATGTCGTAAACGGTTGTGCGACAGAGCGATTTGAGGTAGGCGATGCTCACCTCGCGGCTCTCGGCATAGCGGAGTACGGAGGAGTGGTCGCACGCGAGCAACAGCAGGCTAACGATTGCTATCGAGAATCTCATAATCGGCTGATGTTCGTGGTTTTATGATGTAGCAGATGCCTGCGTTCGGGACGTTGCCGTGCAGTACGATACCGCACAGCGCGAGAGGTGCGGTCGGCAGTGGCGCGTCGGCAAAGTCGGCACCGTCGCGGACGAAGGTGTAAACGGTGTTGCCGGCACTGTCGGTAAAGCGGTTGTAACCAACCATTTGTGGCTCGGCAGGCTCGGTCGCTTGCTCGGGCGAATATCTTACGCTTTCGATTCGGACCAATCGCCCGCACCACGCAGGGTCGAGCGCATCGATGGCGACAGAGGTCGGTACGACTTCCTCACGGTCGGTGCTGCGTTGTATGTGGCTGTCCAACAGCACGTCGGTCATAAAGTAGCCGACCTCGTATGTGGCATACGGTTCGGGTTGCAAGCCCGCCTGCATCGCCCCGTCGGTAAAGCCCACGCGACAACCGTTCAGCGCGAGGGCAACCTGCACGCCCTGCGGATATTTGCGGTAGAGGTCGTAGGTGCCTGCCATAATTTCGATGCCGCCCGTGGAGTCCTCCACAAAGAACGAGCGCGAAAAGTTGCCCTCGGCGTCGGTTGTCGAAACTCGTCCGACTACAACAACATCTGCTTCAATATCAATGCTTTTGCCGTTGCATAGTCGGTGCAGGTCGGCTATGGTTGTTGTAGCCGACGGCAGTGGTGCATCGTCGTGCGGCAGGCGGGCGGAGTCGTAGCAGGCAGTGGCGAAGAGCGTGCAGAGAGCGACTGCAATGTATTTCGAAAAGGTGTGTTTCAACGGCTGAAAGAGTTGTTATAACTCTACAAATATAACGATTTTTGCGTAAAAAAGGCTATATTTGCGCCCGAAATAATAAGGAAAGTTATGGCTATATTGTTGCAAACACCTGCGGCGGAACATATTGATAAACTGATAGTTCCCGATAGCATTCAGAAGGCGCGCCTTGCCGACACGATTCAACACATCACCACGCTCGATTACGAGCAGGTACTGACCAACCTCTTACAGGAGGGGTGCTGGGTGGCGTTGAAAATAGTATTGGCGTGCGTCATCTATCTGATTGGTAAATGGTTGGTTAATTGGATTATACGATTGATGGACCGTGGT
>JBNMLI010000161.1:0-4084 GCA_050874765.1 Alistipes sp. | reverse complement strand
GTAGATAAATATATAAATATGCTTTAATTTTATTGAAAATAATTTTGATAAAATTAAAATATGTCTTAATTTTGTCGCAAGAAAAGTTAATGCTTATGACAACAACCAAAATTTTACCTACCGTATGCCCATCGTGTGGCGGCGGGTTGAGGGTGCAGACGATGTGCTGCCCCGAGTGCAAAACGACCGTTTCGGGCGACTACCCGCTACCTGCGCTTATGCGCCTTACGCCCGACAAACAGGCATTCGTGCAGGCGTTTGTCGAGTGTAGCGGCTCGCTCAAAGAGATGGCATCGCGCATGGGGTTGAGCTATCCCACGGTGCGCAACAAACTGGACGAAATTATCGACGATATCAAAAAATTGGAGGAGGCTTATGAATAGTAATTTTTGCAATCCGTTTCGCGTGATTGCGGGCGGAAAAGCCCTTGTGTGGGGCGTGGTTTTTATCGCTGCGGCTGTGGCGTTGCTATGCTGTGGCGGATTGGTGCAGGATAGTTATATCCATTTCGGTCTGCGTGCCGATGGTGTTCGGGTATGGCAGGTGGCAACTATGCAGGTACTGCTGTGGCTGATTCCCGCGCTGTTGCTCTACGGTTGCGGTGTGGCTATGAGCCGCTCCAAAATCCGCGCCATAGATATGCTCGGCACGACTGCATTTGCCCAACTGCTCCTGCTGCCTATGATTGCGCCTCTGTTGCTTTTCGATATGACGCAATCGACCCCTGCACCTGCGTGGGCTATGATGCTCTTTGCGGTGTGGGCATTGGTGTGGCTGGTGCTCTTCTTCGTGTGGAACTACTCGGCATTCTCGCTTTCGTGCAACGTGCGCGGAGCAAAGGCAATAGTCGCGTTCGCCCTCGTGCAGGCACTGCTCGTATGTTTCTCCGGCTTGCTCGGCAGAGTGATTTTGTAGGAAGCGCATAAACTAAAAAAAGCGGTCGGAATCCCATTCGGGTTCCGACCGTTTTTTAAAACTAACCACTACTCGCTAACCACTTTATATTATCTTTCTTTACAGAAAATAGGCTGCGGCTCGGCTATAAAAACAAAAGCAAACTTTTGTTTTGTATTGCGCTCGCCTTGCACTATCTTTGCACCGACAAACAAAGGGGTGCTGTCCCGCAAGCGGGGCGGCTGAGATTATACCCATCGTACCGGATACGGGTAATGCCGACACCGGGAGTGCAAGCATAATCGCATACTATACCCCTTTTCAAACTATCAATTAAAGAGTTATGAAAAGGATTTTTCTTTTTTCGGGCATTCTTGCCCTGTCGATGACCGCTGTGGCATCGGCGCAACAACACCACGAGAACGGCGAGCCGTCGGATTCGACCGAGATGGTCGCAATTCAGAAAGTGGAGGTTACGGCAACACGAGCCAAGGACCACACCCCCTCGGCACACACCGACCTCTCGCACGACCAAATCGTGCGCAGCAGTTACGCACTCGACATTCCGTCGGTGCTGGCTCTGACACCCTCGATGATTGCAACCAACGAAACGGGTATCGGCATCGGCGGCACATCAATCCGTCTGCGCGGCACGGACGCTACGCGACTGAACGTAACCGTGAACGGCGTTGCACTCAACAACCCCGATTCGCACTCGGTCTATTGGTACGACACGCCCGACCTGCTCTCGTCGGTCGGCTCGATTCAGGTGCAGCGCGGTGCAGGCACCTCGACCAACGGCACGGGCGCATTCGGCGGTGCAATCAATATGACGACCGAGGCTCTCTCGCCCGACTTCGGCGGTTCGGCATCGCTCTCCTACGGCTCGTACAACACCTCGAAGCAGTCAGTCGGCATTCACTCGGGACTGATGCGCGGCCACTGGATTGTCGATGCGCGCATCTCGCACATCGGCTCGGACGGCTACGTCGAGCGCGGTGCAACCGACCTCAAATCGTATATGTTGCAGGGGGCGTACTACAATGCCGGCACGATGGTCAAACTCCTTTCGTTCGGCGGTAAGGCGCGCACCTATCTGACCTACAACGGCGTATCGAAGGAGGATATGGCTCTCTACGGTCGTCGCTACCACACGAGCGGACAGTACAAGACCGGCGACGGACCCTACACGCTGGCGGACGGCACGCACGTTGCCTACTACGACGGTCAGACCGACAACTACTTGCAAATCAACAACCAACTGCTCATCAGCCACCGCTTCAACGAGCGTTGGGCATTGAACACGACTATCTTCTACACCTACGGCTACGGCTTCTACCGCCAATATAAGGACGATGCGTGGATTGTCGGTTACGACAACCTCAACATAGGCGAGGGCATCGACCAAGCCGACCTGATTCGTCGCAAAATTATGCGCAACCACCTCGGCGGTATGAACTTGGCGGGGCAGTACACCACCAAGCACGTCGATTTGGTCTTCGGCGGCTCGTGGAGCATCTACACCTGCCCTCACTGGGGCGAAATCGGTTGGATTGACGGCGTGGATGATGCGTCGCTCTACGACACCAAACGCTGGTACGACAACGACGTGCGCAAGCAGGACGCGAACCTCTTTGCCAAAATCAACTGGAACATCTACAAGGGTCTGTACCTCTTTGCCGATATGCAGTACCGCTACGTTCACTACAAGGCTTGGGGCGTGAACGACAACTACGACTGGACGGCGGGTGCGATGCAGCCGATTGACGTGAACGAGCATTACCACTTCTTCAACCCGCACGTCGGTCTGAACTACGAGTTCGCCAAGCACCACATCGCCTATTTCACCTTCGCCGTGGCGCACAAGGAGCCTACGCGCAACGACTTCACCGACCGCTACCTCTATTCGGGACTCGATGCCAAGCCGAAGGCGGAGCGACTGTTCGACTACGAACTCGGCTACCGCTTCACTCACCCCGTGGTCGATGCGGGCATCAACCTCTACTATATGAGTTACCGCAATCAGTTGGTTCACACAGGTTTGACCAACGACGGCGGCGACAATCTCAACATCAACGTTCCCGACAGCTATCGCCGCGGCATCGAGCTGACGATAGCCGTGCGCCCTGCCAAGTGGTTCACCTTCGGGGCAAATGCCACATTCAGCCAAAACCGCAGCGAGAACTACACCGAGAATATCGACGGCAAGCAGTTCGCGCTCGGCACGCGCACCATCGCCTACTCGCCGAACGTGATAGCGGGTACGGTGTTCGACTTCCACGCAAAGGGCTTTGCAGCGGTGTTGCAGACGCAATATGTCAGCAAGCAGTACCTCACCAACGGCAACTACGACGACCTGACGCTCGACCGCTACTGTGTAACCAATCTCGATTTGTCCTACACGCTCCACACGCGCCGCATCAAGAGCGTACGCTTCGGCATCGCGCTCAACAACCTCTTCAACACCGACTATTGCAGCAACGGCTACGGCGGTTCGTGGCTCGGTGGCGCGACGCTCGACACGCGCGGCTCGTGGGCTTGCTACTTCCCGCAGGCTCCGCTCAACGTGCTGGCGAACGTAACGCTCAACTTCTAATTCTCGGCAATGGAGGCGAAGTTGGCTCTGCAAATCATCGGCGTGGCACTCGGACTGCTCTATCTGTGGTTGGAGTACCGCGCCAATGTGTGGCTGTGGATTGTGGGTATGGCGATGCCCATAGTCCACGGCGCACTCTATTTCCGCTCGGGGCTGTATGCCGACTGCACCATGCAGGTCTATTATGTCGCCGCAAGCCTCTACGGATTGGCGGTTTGGTTGCGCCGACCCGCACAGCCGACACAAAAGCCCGACCCCTACGCGGGCATCTGCCACACACCGCGCCGACGGATTGCACCGCTCGTCGGGGCATACGCCGCTCTGCACGCGCTTATCTACCTGTTACTCACGCGCTTCACCGACAGCACCGTACCGTTTTGGGACTCGATGACCACGGCTCTGTGCATAGTCGCTATGTTTATGCTCTCACGCAAATACATCGAGCAGTGGCTCGTGTGGCTGGTCATCGACCTCATCACCACCGCACTCTATTTCTATAAGGGCATACCCCTCACGGCGTGCCTCTACGCGCTCTACTCCGCCCTCGCCGTCGTCGGCTACGCCCGCTGGCACAGAGCAGTGGGTAGTGAGTAG
>JBNMLI010000160.1:0-4104 GCA_050874765.1 Alistipes sp. | reverse complement strand
ATCTACAACAATATCTATAACTCCTTCACCGAAGGTCGCGCCCGACTGTTCGGCTACGCCATCAACCGCAAGATGAAGACCCTGCTCAACGGCACAGTGGCATATATGTCGCTGACCGAAGAGGAGTTGCGCCGCTACTGGTTCCAGCAGGGCGACAGCGAGGGCTTCGTGAACTACCCGCTGACGGTCAAGAAGATGCGTATGTCGGCAATGTTCACCCAGCAACACGACTTTATCCGCGTGTCGTTGCGCTCGCGCGGGTCGGTCGATGTCGATACCTTCGCCCGTCGCTATTTCAACGGCGGCGGCCACCGCAACGCCGCAGGCGGCAAGTCGTTCGTGTCGATGGACGAAACGATACAGCACTACATCGATGCCGTCCAAGAGTACCGCAAAGAGGGAAAAGTATAGAGCCTAAACCAAACCGATTGCAATGTTCAAAACATACCTCCGCCTTTTAGGATTCGCCAAACCGTTCGGACGCTACGCCGTCCCTTACTTCTTCTACGCTGCGTTGCACGCCGTGTTCAACACGTTCAACTACGCGATGATTATCCCGATTCTGAACGCGATGTTCTCCGAGGGCTACTCCTTCACGCCCGTCCGCACGATGCCGCACATCGCACTGAATAACGACAGTATGCAGTTGTTGCTCAACTACATATACACGCAACTGTTCGGCGAGAACTTCAATATGACCTACATATTGGCTATGCTCGCGGCAATTCTCATAGTGATGAACCTTTTGAGCAATCTGTTCCGCTATTTGAGTTCCTACACGGTCGAAACGATGCGCACGCGCACTTTGCAACGTATGCGCAACGATATGTTTGACAACATCGTGAATATGAATGTCGGCTATTTCAGCGACCAGCGCAAGGGCGACATCATCTCCAAAATCACCTCCGATGTGGCAATGGTGCAGTTCTGCATCACCAACACCCTGCAAGTGGCATTCCGCGAGCCGTTCCTCATCTTCGGCTACCTCTTTCTGATGGTCAAAATATCGTGGGAACTGTCGCTCTTCTCGGTGGTGTTCCTGCCATTTGTCGGTCTGCTTATCGGCAATATAGTCAAGAAGTTGCGCCACCCTGCCGTCCAGACCCAACAGCGTCAGGGCGACCTCGTCAGCGTACTCGACGAGTCGCTGACGGGCATCAAAATCATCAAGACCTACAACGCCACGGGCTACGTCGTGCGCAAGTTCCACGAACTGAACGCCGACCTCTCGCGACTGCTGCTCTATATGGCTCGTCGCCAGCAACTTGCCTCGCCTATGAGCGAGTTCCTCGGCATCTCGGTCGTCGCCGTGGTGCTGATTTTCGGCGGCTCGCTCGTTACGCGCGGCTCACTCTCGGCTGCGGGCTTCATCGCCTTCATCGCCGCCTTCTCGCAAATCACGCGCCCCGTGCGCTCGTTCATCGACCAGTTCGCCAATATCAATCAGGGTGTTGCGGCGGGCGAACGCATCTTTTCGATTATCGATGCGCGCAGCGAAATCACCGACGCTCCCGATGCCCGTCCGTTCGAGGGTATGAAAGACAAAATCGAATTCCGCCACATATCGTTCTCCTATGACTCCTCGCGCGAAATCATTCACGACGTGTCGTTCGAGATTCGCAAGGGCGAAACCGTCGCGTTGGTCGGCCCTTCGGGTGGCGGCAAATCGACATTGAGCGAACTTATGGCGCGCTTCTACGACCCGCAGCAGGGCGATATACTGATTGACGGCGTGTCGATTCGCAACTTCACGCAGGACAGCCTGCGGGCGCACATGAGCCTCGTTTCGCAGGATACGATTCTCTTCAACGACACCATCGAGGGCAACATCGCGCTCGGCAAGGCGGACGCTACGCACGCCGAGGTTGTCGCCGCAGCGAAAATCGCCAATGCCGATGCCTTCATCAGCGAGATGCCCGAGGGCTACAACACCAACATCGGCGACCGTGGCTCGAAACTCTCGGGTGGTCAGCGTCAGCGTTTGAGCATAGCCCGCGCCATACTCAAAAACCCCGAGTTCCTGATTCTCGACGAGGCTACATCGGCACTCGACACCGAGAGCGAGAAACTCGTGCAGGACGCACTCAACACGGTACTCAAAGGGCGCACCTCGGTAGTCATCGCCCATCGTTTGAGTACGGTGCATAATGCCGACAAAATCATCGTCATCGAGCAGGGACGCATCGCCGAGCAGGGTACCCACGCCGAACTGATGGCGCGCGGCGGCATCTACTCCCACCTCATCGAGATGCAGAGCCTCGCATAACCCGCCAAGGGGGGCGAAAACCCCGAGCGTCGCGAGAGGGGGTATATAACAGGATATAACAACAAACGAGCGGGAGGATTTCGACTGAAATCCTCCCGCTCGCTTTGTCTGCCGCCCGACACCGATTTGCTACCTACCGACGCCGTCTTGCTACCTGCCGCCCGACCGCACGGCGCGACTAAAAGCGTTTGAGAATCGCGTAGATTTCAAACGCAAACCCCGCGACAATCACTATCGGCGCGAGCGTTATGCGTCGCCACGAGAATATCTCGTAGTGAAACTCCTCGGGCGTAGCCGCTCCGCCACCCGACATCAGCACAAAGCCGATGACGATGACCACCGCACCCACGAGCAGGAGTGCATAGTTGCGCATTGCCAACGGCATCTGCTCGTCATTCTTGTCCTTTATGTTGTTGAATCTCGCGACGAGATTCTTCCAAAACTCTTTCATACGCTAATAGAGATATATTTTGTTCGACTTCATATTTACGAATTTGTTTACGGCAAAGAGCGTGAACAGCACTGCCACGACGATGCCCGCCACGATAGTCGCACCCGCAATGATGCCTATTGCACCGATTTGCGCCGTTATGCCGAGTTCGGGAATGCTCGTGTCGAGTCCGTACATAGCACCCGCAAAGAGCAGCGTCGCCACCGCACCCGCACACAGCCCCTGCAAGGCACTCGATGCCAAAAACGGCTTCATGATGAACCACTTGGTCGCACCGACCAACTTCATCGTGTTGATAATCTGCCGTTTCGAGAAAATAGCCAAACGTATGGTGTTGTTGAGCAGAATCAGCGAGATGACGAGCATCGTCCCGCCGAAGAGCAACAGCACGATGTTGAGCGTGTCCAACACCGAGTGCATCTTCTCGATGAATGCCTGCGGATAGGTAACCTTCTCCACGCCCTCAATCGCCGAACTCTGCGCCACGAACTTTTCGAGTGCCTCCTTGTCGGCAGATTGTGCCGAGAGCGTTACGTCGAACGAGTCGGGCAACGGATTCTCGCCCATGATGCCCTCTATATCGACCGCAAACGCCTTGCGGAACTCCTCGTCGGCGAGTTTCTCCTCCTTCGAGAGGAACTTCACCTCGGCAACCATCTCGCTCGCCGTCAGACGCGCACCGACGCTGTCGCGCTGTGCCTCCGTCAGCCCGTCTTTGAGTTCGACAATCATCGTTACACTCTCGCGCATTGCTCGCGAAGCCGAGAGTATGGAGTGCATCATATACCCGACCGTTCCGAGCAGGAACAGTACCAGTGCTATACTTATGGTCGAAACCATGTACGACCTACGCACCCTGCGTCGGAGTGCTGCATCGCTGTTTTTCATATCTTGCAATATATATTGTTACCAAAATCAGAGCCAAAATTATAAGTAGCGAGCAGACGAGCGTTATGCCCTCCGTCCATGCCCAACCCGCCGCACGGAACTGCCACACCACCGTATGTTTGCCCTCGGGTAGCAGCGCAGCCCGCAATATGTAGTCGGCACGCATCGGCTCGGCCTCCGCGCCGTCGATGGTCATCGTCCAGCCGTCGGGGTAGTAGATTTCCGAGAATACAGCCAGCGCAGGCGCATCGGCGGTGTAGTCGTAGCGCAAGCGGTTGGGACGATACTCCGTGAGTGCGATTTCGCCCTTACCAAGCGTCGCAGGCACTCGCTCCGCATCGCTTCGGGCGATGGCGGCAGTGCGTTTGAGGTCGATTTCGCCGAGCATATCCGCCTCCGCGCGCGCATCGTCTGCCGTGGCTACGCCCTCGACAAACCACGCCGCCCCGTTCGCCGACTCTCGCAGGGCAACCTCGCCACGACGGGTTATGAGGTACTT
>JBNMLI010000159.1:0-4164 GCA_050874765.1 Alistipes sp. | reverse complement strand
GGGTATCGACATACAGAATATATGCTCGTCCGTAATCTAAACAAGAAGTGAGTGCTGTTCGTTGCCATTTCTCTTTTGAAACTGTCAGATTTCGTTGTAATGACAAAAGCGAAAAACACTTTCCAAAATATGTCCGCTTCGGACTATAAGCCCTAAGCGACAACAAAGTTAGAAAATTTTTTGCATTTTGAACAACACTTGCATGGGATATCGCGCAAAAAATGTTGAATTGAAAATAACAATATGCAACTTTATGCCGAAGTTATTATAACAATATCATTGCGACGAGTTTGACGGACGCAGCAGTGATGCTATATGACTTTTGAACATAAAAATCGCGATGACGTTCGATGTTCATCATCGCGAAATATTGCAAGGTCGGTAGGATATTGCCGTTACCACATCTTTATGCCGTGTGCGGCGAACTGCTCCATATCGTGGGCGTTCAGTCCGATATTTCTGTTGTAAGGCACTGCCTCGTTGTGGTCGTTCAGATAGTAACGCGGAGCCGACCTGTCGAACAACGGGCTTACAAGCGAAACACTCTCGTCCACATAATCGCTCCGAATGGAGGCTATATCCGCCATGGTATGGAACATCGAGTGGGTGGTTGCCGCAGACCAGCGATTGTTCTCGGCTATCTGCGCCCGCTCGGGGTAGAGTTGCAAATACTCGGTAGAGAACCACACCAATGCCGGAATGTGGATTTGGTAGTAGGTTACCGTAGGCGAAGCGTGCAGGAATCGTCCGCGGCTGTCGTCGAGTATGTCCTCGCCATGGTCGGAGCAGTAGAGCAGCGACGCGCAGGCATCGAGCGATGCGAGGTACTCGATAATCTCGTTGATGA
The DNA here is from genome assembly GCA_050874765.1 of Alistipes sp. Taxonomy (GTDB): domain Bacteria; phylum Bacteroidota; class Bacteroidia; order Bacteroidales; family Rikenellaceae; genus Alistipes. Next base: position 3,317 of record JBNMLI010000159.1, on the reverse strand, counting down.
CGGCATCGGTATATACGATTGAATTGTCGTAGGCATTGATAATCATCGGCACGTTGTTCTTGGTGATTGACACCTCGTCGTCGGGCGTAAACGTTGCAAACTCACGCGGATAACGCTCGTAGTAGCTGAAATGCGAGCCGTAGCAGTGCAGAATGAAGAGTATGTCGGCATCGTCCTCGCTCTCGATTATGCGGCGCATCATCGACAGTAGCTGCATATCGTAGCGCGGTGCGCCTATATAGATGCGTTCGTCAGCTTCGTTGGCAAGCAAATCGACCATTGCACCTTGTGGCGATTGGTTGGATATGAAATAGGTTTTGAATCCTGTTTCGGAGAATAGTTCCGCCAGACCCTTGCGGTTGTAGAGTTCCGTACGATTGGCCGCACCGACGCTCGACAGGAACAACGGCACGCTCTTGTGTGTCGTATTACTCTGCGTCAGCACATTGCGGAAGATGTGAATGTCGTTGCGTTGCGACAACATCGGGTTGGTTGCGCGTTCGTAGCCAAACATCTGCCACGAGGCGGCGCGCGAGGCTTCACCTATCATATATACATATATCTCACGCTTCTTGGGATTGTCGGCGCGCGATGCGTTGTACTCGAAATCCGCCGAAGTGGTTTCGTAGTTCTTTATGCGCTTCTGCTCCGAAAGGCACAATTTCAGATTGTAAAGCACATTGGCAGGGAAGACCTCTTTCAGAAATACTCGGTGGTGGCCCGTCAGTCGTGCAGGAATGAGCATAAGCGACCCGACTGCCAAAACCACGCAACCCGCGCAGACGATTATGCGGCGCATACGGCGCGTAATGCGGTAGCGTTTGTGGGCAGTGTAGATAGCGTAAAGGAGTGTCGGTCCGTATATTACAACCACTATGGCTATGGCGGGTGCAATGTTGGAGAGCAACTCCGACGCCTCGCCCGGATTGGTTGTGAGCAGATTGGTGAACATATCGGTCGCTATAATCGAGTTGCCGAACAGATAGAGCAACACGATTTGGAACGCACACAATATCATCACCCAAATGAGCAACAACACTGGCACACCCGTTCGGCGAATGAACGAAGTGGCAACCATATAGAAACCTATCGGCATAAGCAATCCCGCCAATATCGACCAACCGCAATAATGCTCGGTGAAAGCGAGTACAATGTTCGGAATCATTGCCGTGAACACAAACCACACGAGCAATGCCAAAGCCTTGCGGTTCTTTTTGATTTTAATCCTAAAACGCTTCATTTATAGACATTAAAAATCCGTTAATCAGTTTGCCCTGCACCTTGCGACCCATACCGAAATCGACGCGGACATTAACTCGGTTCTTGAACTCCCAGCGCAAACCTATACCATAGTTGGGCATAGTCTGCCCCCATTCAAACTCCTGAAACGACTGAAATGCGTTGCCCGCACCGCCCCAAACGGCCATACCTATGCGCCGCCAAATACGCTGGCGCAACTCGACCTGCGCCATAATGACGTTAAGGTCGGAGAATCGGCCTTCGTAGTAACCGCGCATACGCTGCGTACCGCCCATCTGGGCATAGAATACCCACGGCGTTGTCGCGCTGTTGAACTCGCCATACAAATCCACCGCCAAAATCGCGCCTTTCCACAATTTGCGGTAGTAGTCGGCGACGACCTTCGTTGTCCACGTCGTCGAACCGACATTGCCCAAACCGCGCGGACGAACCATCTCGGACACCGACACATACAGACCTCGGCTCGGGTTGGGTATGAAATCGCGCGAGTCGTACTCGACCAGCAGCGACAATCCCGTAGCGGTATAGGAACTCTTCTGCCCTTCCAAATACTCGGGGCGTTTTATGCGCTTGCCGTCGATGTGGTCGAAATTGAGTTTCGCGCCGGCGTATGTGTTTTTGAAGAGCCGATGCAGGTATTTGAGTTCGATTTGGTACTTGTTGGAGGTGTATTTTGTTTTCGGATTGTGAATGGCATTATAGTAGCCGAGTCCCCAAAAGTCTGTAGGCATCGACATAAAACTCAACTGCCCGAACAGTCGGTTGCGGTCGTCCTTGAATATGTTTACGTTCTCGATACCGATTTTGTACATTCCGATTATCGAGGCATTGACATAGACCGAAAATGACGAAGGTGGCAACTGCCTGTTGGTGCGGTCGATGCGATACAGGCCCGATGCCAGTACTCCCAAGCCCAAACTTGTACTGTTGGAGTAGTAGGGGCCCAGCACAAACGTAAAATCGACCTTCTTCTCGAAACTCTTGTCGATGGAACTCTCGGCAAAATACTTGATTACGCGCCGTATGAAGTTGTTCTTTTTAGGCTTGACGGCAGTCGTGTCGGTCGTTGAAGCGACAGGAACTTCTATCGGCGTATATTTGTACCTGATTGTGTCCCTGCCCGAAATAAGCACGCTGTCGGTCTGTGCCGAAACCGTTTCGACACAAACCGACAGTAACGCCAAAAGTATAACTGCTGTCAGCCGACGCATTAGTTGCGGTATTTATCCACGACTTTGTAGAACTCCTCCTTGTCGGCTTCGCTCAACTCTCCCTTTTTCATATATACGAGTTCGCCCTCTTTGCTGACAATCATCAGCACGAACACGTTGTTGCAGTCGCCCAACCCCCATTCGCGGCTCAACACTCGGTCTTGGTCTGCCAAGACGGTAGCCCCATTCTTCTCGGTACGCTTGCGTGCCATACTGCGCGCCATACCGTTGGGTACCATTGGCGCATCTTTGAGGTTCATCACGCCGAAGCCGACTATTGCGTTGCCTGCGGCACGGTGATTCTGCTCCAACTCCTCGGTAAATGCCTGATTCTGCTTGTGATGGTCGGGGTCGACATAGAATATCATAAGGTTCTTTTCGCCCCACATCGGCAGGGTGGCAGGGTTGCCGTTCAGGTCGAGAATGGTTACGTTCTTCACTTTGTGCGGCAGTTTGAGTGCCTGTGCTTGCGCCGATGTCGAAGCAATCAACATTGCGGCAGCCAATAATACTTTAATTTTCATAACCTTTAATTTGTCTGAAATTTCGGCACAAATATATACTTATTTTTATAAACGGTGAAAGGTCGAGGGTGTTATTAGCACATTTTTGCGTTAAATCAGACATTGACGCTCCTTGCAACAATCGCTCCAAACCCGATTTTCCTGCAATGCCTTTTGTCGGTTTGCAGGTTTTGCGTTACCTTTGCCGTATGAAAACACGCATACTTTTTGTCTGCTTGGGCAACATCTGTCGTTCGCCCGCAGCAAACGGAATACTCGCGCAGATGGTCGCCGAACGCGGTCTTGGGGCGGAGATTGAGGTCGATTCTGCCGGTACATATTC
>JBNMLI010000158.1:0-4165 GCA_050874765.1 Alistipes sp. | reverse complement strand
TTGGCAAGGTTGTGCTCTACCAACTGAGCTATTTCCGCAATATCGTAAGAACTTGCATTCCCTTTTGGGGTTTTGCGAGTGCAAATATAGGGCAAATAATTCGACTGTGCAAATATTTTTGCGCAAAAATATAAAAATAATTTCTGCACAATCTCCGCTTAATACGACTCTTGCTACTAAATTCGCTAATAATCAGTATGATAGTCGTGCAGCGCAGTGTGTGCAATTTTCAATCGATAATAGCAATAAATCGTAATGATACCCGCTCTGCTCCCTTAATGCCGGCAGATGTACTAACGCGAGGACGGGTTTCGGGCGAATGCCGTGGGCGCACTTGCAATATGGGATTTTGCTTATAACTCTATAAAAATTTATGATAAACCGCCATTATGCCTTACAGTGCAGCGTGCGTGCGATTTCGCATTTGGGTGCTTCTATTGTTAATAACTTTTGCGGGTTTTTGTTTGGAGATGCGACGAATGTTGATAACTTTGAATCGGCAAAGGACAAAAACTGACGCTTCGGGTGTTATGTAGCCTCGCTGGGCAGAACTAAAATCCGATACGTTTTTGCGGTCGCCCGCTGTGGCGGCGCGGAGTCCTCGCCCGATACGACGCATCGTGGGTTGCGGTTTATGGGGTCGCGATATTCAGACAAATGGACGAATATCGCCATCGGCTATCACTCCGCATCGCTCGGCGCGGTGGCGACATGAATGTGCAATAATAAAACAAAAAACTACTATGATACAGACAGTTGTGAAGCGCGACGGGCGTGTTGTCGGCTTCAATAAGGAGAAAATCGCGGCGGCAATCCGCAAGGCTATGCTTACGACAGAGCAGGGCGAGAACGATGCCCTGATAAACCAAATTGTGGACCGCATCGAGGTGCGCGGCAAGGAGCAGTCGTCGGTCGAGGAGATTCAGGATATGGTCGAGATGGAGCTGATGAAATCGGCTCGCAAGGAGGTGGCGAAGAACTACATCGCCTACCGCAACCAGCGCAGCATCGCCCGCAAGGCGAAGACGCGCGAGATTTTCCTCGAAATCGTCGAGGCGAAGAACAACGACATCACGCGCGAAAATGCCAATATGAACGCCGACACGCCGGCAGGTATGATGATGAAGTTCGCCAGCGAAACGACCAAACCGTTCGTGGACGACTACCTGCTCTCGGAGCAGACGCTGTGGGCGGTGAACAACAACTATCTGCACATTCACGACAAGGATTACTATCCGACCAAGTCGCTCACCTGCATACAGCACCCGCTCGACAAAATCCTCGAAAACGGTTTCTCGGCAGGTCATGGCGAATCGCGCCCGACCAAGCGCATCGAAACGGCGAGCATCATCGGCTGCATCTCGATGGAGACTGTCCAGAACGAGATGCACGGCGGTCAGGCAATCCCTGCCTTCGACTTCTACCTTGCGCCATACGTCCGTAAGAGCTATATTGAGGAGGTGAAGACGCTCGAAAAGTTCACGGGCAAGGACTATTCCCACCTCTACGACGCACCGATTGACGACTACATCGTGCGCGATGTCGCCGATTTGGAGGGCGACGAGCGCATCAAGCAGCACGCCATCAACCGCACGGTCGGTCGCACGCACCAATCCATGGAGGCATTTATCCACAATATGAATACCATTCACTCGCGTGGCGGTAATCAGGTGGTCTTCTCCTCCATAAATTACGGTACGGATACCTCCGCCGAGGGTCGTTGCGTGATTCGCGAACTGCTCATCTCGACCTATGAGGGCGTGGGCAACGGCGCGACCGCGATTTTCCCGATTCAGATTTGGAAAAAGAAGCGTGGCGTAAGCTATCTGCCCGACGACCGCAACTACGACCTCTACAAGTTGGCTTGCAAGGTCGCCGCACGCCGATTCTTCCCTAATTTCGTGAACCTCGACGCAACGTTCAACTTCCACGAGAAGTGGACGCCCGACGACCCGAAACGCTACATGTACGAAATCGCAACCATGGGCTGCCGCACTCGCGTATTCGAGAACCGCTTCGGCGACAAAACCTCCGTCGGTCGTGGCAACCTCTCGTTCTCGACCATCAACATCGTGCGTTTGGCAATCGAGTGTATGGACATCAAGGACAAGCAGGAGCGCATCGACAAGTTCTTCGGCAAACTCGACGAACTGCTCGAAATCACCGCTTCGCAGCTGTGCGACCGCTACGACTTCCAAAAGACGGCTCTTGCCAAGCAGTTCCCGCTGCTTATGTCGTCGCTGTGGGTCGGCAGCGAGAAGCTCAAACCGAACGAAACCATCGAGAGCGTCATCAATCAGGGCACGCTCGGCATCGGCTTCATCGGCTTGGCGGAGTGCCTCATTGCCCTCATCGGCAAGCACCACGGCGAGAGCGACGAGGCGCAGGCTCTGGGCTTGCGTATCGTAACCCGTATGCGCGACAAGGCAAACGAATTCTCGGAGCGGTACCACCACAATTTCAGCGTTCTGGCAACCCCTGCCGAGGGCCTCTCGGGCAAGTTTACTGCCAAGGACCGCAAGAAATTCGGCGAAATCAAGGGCGTTACCGACAAAATCTACTACACCAACTCCAACCACGTTCCGGTGTATTACAAATGCTCGCCGAAGCATAAGGCGGAGGTCGAAGCCCCTTACCACGACCTTACGCGCGGCGGCCATATCTTCTATGTCGAAATCGACGGCGATGCAACGCACAACCCGCAGGCGATTATGGATATAGTCGATTTGGTCGATAAATACAATATCGGCTACTGCTCGGTCAACCACAACCGCAACCGCTGTATGGATTGCGGCTACGAGGACGCGCAGGACAACCTCGAACAGTGCCCTGCCTGCGGTGGCAAAAACATCGACAAGTTGCAGCGTATAACAGGCTATTTGGTCGGCACTACCGACCGTTGGAACAAGGCGAAACTCGCCGAACTCAAAGACCGTGTCGTCCACAAATAGCAACATAATCCGCGTTCTCGACATCGTTTACGGCACCTCCGTGGACGGTGTCGGTCTGCGTACCTCTGTTTACTGCGCAGGGTGCGAGAACCACTGCGAGGGGTGCCACAATCCGCAGTCGTGGGCATTGGACGGCGGTCGCGATATGACGGTCGAGGAGATTTTCGCCCGCATCGAGGAGGCGGGCATGAACGTAACTTTCTCGGGCGGCGACCCGATGTTGCGCCCCGAGGGTTTCACCACGCTCGCGCGAATGATAAAGGAGCATACCTCGAAAACCATCTGGTGCTATACGGGCTACCTCTTCGAGAACTTGCTCACCGACCCCGCGCGTCGGGCTCTGCTCGACACAATCGACGTGCTTGTCGATGGTCGCTTCGTGCTGGCGGAACGCGATTTGACGTTGCTGTTTCGCGGCAGCCGCAACCAGCGCATAATCGATGTTCCGCGCTCGATAGCCTCGGGCAAAACCGTCCTGCTTGCGCCCGAAACCTGCGCCGTCGAAACGCGCATCGGCAAACACTGACCGCCGCGCCGACGACAGGGGGGAACTGAAACCGACGGTATCGGGGCTGAAAGACGGTGCATAAAAGAAACATACTTAAACATTTACCGATATGAAAACGTTCCCTGAATTCGCAATGCTCTGCGCAGCAATCTTTTGCATTCTGTTTTGCGGTTGCAAAAAGGAGTCTGCCGACCCGAAGAATCCCGACCCCGACCCCGTCGAACTCACCTTCACAATCGAGATTTCGGGACAGACGCGCACGAGTGCCGACGTGTTCATCACCCCGTCCGACCTCCACGCCAAATACCTATACTTCATAATCGACAAGGCGCAGTACGACGCACTCGGCTCTGACTCCGCACTGCTCGAAAAGAGCCAAGCGGAACTCGCCCGCCGTGCCGCCGCGAGCGATAAGACACTCGCGCAACTCGCCGACGAGATTCGCCGTATAGGCGCATTTGCCCGCCCCGAAACATTCTCGGGCTTGGAGGCAGGTACGGCATACTACATCTACGCCTACGGCATCGACGATGCTGCCGCGCCGACCTCTGCCATCACCAAACAGCAGTTCCGGACCGAAGCCATTCAGATGACCGATTGCTCATTCGTCTATACCGCGACACCTACCCGCACCTCTGTTGCGGTGAGCGTCGTGCCGAGCGACAAGCAGCAGTGGTACTACTATCAACTGCTCACCGCCGAGCAG
>JBNMLI010000157.1:0-4179 GCA_050874765.1 Alistipes sp. | reverse complement strand
GAACCTGCTCGTCTTCGGCACGGTGGCGACCATCACGGCACTGCCCGCACTGCGCTCGCAACGGCTCGGTGTGCGCGTGGCGTGCCTCGCGGCTACGGTGGCGTGCTACGTGGCATTCCTGCTGGCAAGTTAGCAGGTATATAGATGAAAAATTTGTCGTCGTGGGACGGCAGTTTGCACTAAAATGACTATTTTTGCGTATAGAATAACAGTATGGACATTATAGCAATCATATCGCAATATCTGCGCGCGAATCGCCATCTGGTCGTCCCGACCTTCGGCGTGTTCGTGGCAAAGGAGTCGGGCGGAGCGGTCTTCTCCGACCTCATCAAAACCGACGACGGCACACTGCGCTCGCTGCTCTCCGAGCAGGGCTTGGGCGAGGTAGCCGCGGCAGGGGCAATCGACCGCTTCATCTTCGATGCGCGCTACGCACTCGACGAGGAGGGGCATTTCGATATGGGCGCGCTCGGCACGCTGGTCAAGGGTGCCGACGGAGTGGTGCGCCTCGTGCAACCGGCAGTTGCACCGACGACCGCTGCGCCGCAACCACCTGCAACCGCTGCCGCACCTGCCGCTCAACAGAAGCCGACGCAACCGACCGCCACACGCCGCCCTTCCGTTGCAGGCAAGGGGGCGCAAGAGCAACAACGCTGTCGGCGCGGTGTGGATTGGTTTATGATAGTGGCGATAGCGATTCTGCTCGCCGCCATTGCGGTGGTCGGCTACGGCTACTACTGCTCGACCGAACGGGCAGAGGCGGACGATGCGATGATGGAGGAGTTGCGCTACCACACCGAGCAATCCGCTGCAACCAACAAATAAGCCCGACAAATAAAAACCTAAAAGCATTATGACAGATATAACCTCCGTTAAACAGCGATTCGGCATAATCGGCAACTCGGAACTGCTCAATCGGGCGTTGGAGATTGCCGTGCGCGTGGCTCCGACCGACCTCTCGGTACTCGTTACGGGCGAGAGCGGTGTCGGCAAGGAGTTCTTCCCGCAGGTCATTCACGCCTTTTCGGCGCGCAAGCACAACAAATATGTCGCCGTAAACTGCGGTGCCATACCCGAGGGTACGATAGATTCGGAACTCTTCGGTCATGAGAAGGGCGCGTTCACGGGCGCAATCGACTCGCGCAAAGGCTATTTCGAGGAGGCGGACGGCGGTACCATCTTCCTCGACGAGGTCGGCGAACTCCCGCTCTCGACGCAGGTGCGACTGTTGCGCGTGTTGCAGACGGGCGAGTTTATGCGCGTCGGCTCGGCAAAGGTGCAGAAGACCAACGTGCGCGTGGTCGCGGCGACGAATGCCGATATGCGCAAGGCGATTGCCGACGGCCGCTTCCGCGAGGATTTGTACTACCGCCTCAATACGGTGCCTATCGCCGTGCCGGCTCTGCGCGAGCGTCCCGAGGATATATACCTCCTATTCCGCAAATTCGCGAGCGATGTGGCACTGCGCTACCGTATGCCTGCCATCACGCTCGATGCCGATGCCCGCAAGATGCTCGAAGGCTACTACTGGCGCGGCAATATCCGCCAACTCAAAAACGTGGCGGAGCAGATTTCGGCAATCGAGCAGACGCGCGAGATTACGCCCGCCATACTCGCTCACTACCTGCCGAGCGACGGTGCGGAGGCTTCGACTCCGAGCCTTGCTTCGTCGGCAAGGGTCGAGGATATGGCATCGGAGCGCGAACTGCTCTACAAGATTCTGTTCGATATGCGCAACGACATCAACGACATCAAGCGTATGCTCGTCGAGATGCGCGGCGGCTATGGCACTGCGCCTGTTGCCACGGTGCAGCCGGTCGAGCATAAGGATATACTCGGGCTGTTGCCTGCCAAGGCGCAACCTGCGGTCGAAGCCCCCTACGCCGAGAGCGAGGAGATTGTCGAGGAGCAGCCGCGCGAGATGAGCAAGGCGGATATGCAGCGCGAGCAAATCGTCAAGGCTCTGCGCCGTCATGGCGGCAGTCGCCGTGCAGCCGCTGCCGACCTCTTTATGTCGGAGCGCACGCTCTACCGCAAAATCAAGGAGTTGGGCATCACCGACTGATGCGTCCGCAACCTATTCACGCTAATTGCTTAAACCGATTATATGAAGCGATTTACCACCATACTCACCTTTTCGTTTGCACTGCTTGCGTCGGCGATGGTCGGCTGCACGGTCAAATACTCGCTTTCGGGCGCGTCGATTCCGCCCGATGCCAAGACATTCAGCGTTGCCTATTTCCCGAACAACGCCCCGATGGTCGCACCGACGTTGAGTGCGACGCTCACCGACGAGCTGACGCAGAAATTCGCCACCTCGACGCGCCTGACGCAGGTGCAGGACGGCGGCGACTTCGCCTTCGAGGGCGAGATTATCGGCTACTCCTCTGCCACCTCGTCGGTGTCGAGCGGCGACTACGCTCTGCAAAACCGACTGACCATCACCGTCAAAGTGAAGTTCACCAACGCCATCGACGACAAGATGTCGTTCAACAAGACCTTCTCGGCATACGCCGACTACGACTCGACACGCCTGCTGACCGAGGTGCAGGACGAACTGATTACCGAAATCGTCAATCAGTTGGTAACCGACATCTTCCAAGCGGCGGCATCGAACTGGTAGGACGACACTTATGGAAAAGACGATGGAGAATCTGAAAAATTATTTGCGCTCGTGCGGCACCTCGCCCGCGCCTGCTGTGGAGGAGTCGGACGCACTGCTTGCCGCCTACCCGTGGTTCACCGTGGCACGCGCGGTGCGCGAGCGTGTGAGCGGTGCGGAGGAGAGCGTGCAGAAGGTGCTTCGCACGGCACGCGCGGTGTCGTCGCTTTGGTACAAAAGCGTTGATGCGCAGGCTCTTGCGGAGGTTACCGAGGACGAGATTATCGACTCGTTCCTGCGGCTGGACGACTACAAAATCGTAGCCGACGAGGCTTTCGATGCGGAGGAGATTCGCACCGGTGCCGACCTCGACGACGAGGACGATTTGGTGTCGGAGGAGTTGGCGGAGGTCTATATCGCGCAGGGTATGAAAGCGAAAGCAATCGAAATATATCGCAAATTAAGTTTGCTAAATACGGAAAAAAGTATTTACTTTGCCAAGAAAATCGAAAAACTGTCGAATAATAATTAAAAAACAGATATAATTATGTTATACACACTTTGTATTGTATTGATTCTGATTGCGAGCGTGCTTATCGTGCTTGCGGTCTTGGTGCAGAGTCCGAAGAGCGGTATGGCCGCCAATTTCGGTGCTTCCAATCAGGTTATGGGCGTGCGTCAGACTGCCGATTTCCTCGAAAAATTCACTTGGGGTATGGCAGTTGCGATTTTGGTGTTGAGCCTCGTTGCGACGATGGCTATGGACAGCGACCTTGTTTCGAAGAGCAATTCGTCGGCAGCAAAGGACGCAAGCGAAATTTTGGAGAATATCTCGGCTCCCGAGCAACAGCCTACCACTATGCCGCAGGCAGAGATTCCTGCCGAGGCGGAGGCTCCTGCGGAGGCTCCTGCAACCGACGCAACAGCAGTAACCGAGCCTGCACCTGCAACGGCAGAGTAACAACGGGGCAACGAGGCAGATTGGGCTGATTTGAACGGAAATTGGTCAAATCGGTTAGGTTGGTCAAAATTTAGTGCAAGAAAAACACAAGAAAACGAAAGAAAAATTATGCAGAAGGCAGTATTGGCATATGGCGTGAATGGTATGGCGGCAGTTATCTGTTGCTGTAACGCTCGTGTTGTTGCTGCTGCCCGACGGAGTCGCTCCTGCGCGAGGATTCCGGCATAAATAGGATTTTTAGAATTTAATTGCTTATGTGGGCGGCAGATGTTTATCTGCCGTCTTTTTTTTGTTCGATATTAAACACACACATAAATTCAACAACTATGGAAAAAATTGCAAATTCGGTATTGGAACTTATCGGCAATACGCCGATGGTGGCTCTCACTCGGCTTGCTGCCGAGGCGGGTGCAGTGGCGCGAGTGGTCGCCAAAGTCGAGCGAACCAACCCTGCGGGCAGTGTCAAGGACCGCATCGCGCTGGCGATGGTCGAGCAGGCGGAGGCCGACGGCGTGCTGCGTGCGGGTGCGACGATTATCGAGCCTACGAGCGGCAACACGGGTGTCGGACTGGCTTTGGTGTGCGCCTTGAAGGGCTACCGACTGATTCTGACGAT
>JBNMLI010000156.1:0-4184 GCA_050874765.1 Alistipes sp. | reverse complement strand
GCCCTCTGCCAGAAGGCAGAACTTGTAGGAACTGCCCTGCTCGACAATCTCGGCATCGGGGTGTTGTCGGCGCATCTGCTCTACATACTCGGCGGTCTCGGCAGTCTGGTGCGACCGCGAAACGGCTATGCGGAACGGGCGTGGCGTCGCCTCCGCAAGCGGCAGTCGCGTTCGTCGTGCGCAGATTTGGTCGTATGTATAGTCGGCACTCTCGTCGGGTGCGATGTCGGTCAGCAGAAAAGAACCTTGACTCTGCTCGGCGACATACGCCTTGCCGAGATATGGTACATAGACTACCGCTCCGATGCTTATGTTGTCGGACATCAATGCTATATTGACCGTAAATTCGTTGTTGCCCTTGATGAATTCGACCGTGCCGTCGAGCGGGTCAACCAACCAAAAGAGTTCCCAGTTGCGCCGCTCGTCGTAGAGCATCTCGCGCCCCTCCTCGCTCAAAATCGGGATTCGCGTTTCGCCCAACACCTCCTTGATTTTGTTGTGCGCCACGCGGTCGGCAAGCGTGAGCGGCGAGTGGTCGCTCTTAACAGTGATGTCGTAGTCGGCGTTGCTTTTGTAAACCTTCATTATTTCGGCACCCGCGCGAACGGCAGCGTTGAAAGCGCGCGGGAGCAGATAGGCTCGAATATCGTCGGTAAGCATACTTAATTTATGTTTTTCGATTTAGTAAAGATAGCGTTTTTGCGACACAACTCAAAATATATGCCGTAATTTTTGAGGTAATTTTGCGAAGGGTGTTGCAGGTATCCGAAAATTTCGTATATTTGCAGGCTGAAATTATGTTTCAACGCATAACAAACTAACAAATGTACGTAATAGTAGAGATTGCAGGTCAGCAATTTAAGGCTGAAAAAGGTCGGAAACTCTATGTTCACCGTCTTTCGGGCGAGGAAAATTCGTCCGTGAGTTTCGACAAAGTCCTGCTTGTAGACAACGGCGGTCAGGTTAAAGTCGGCGCACCTGTGGTAAAAGGCGCCTCGGTAAAATGTAAGATTCTGCGACACTTGAAGGACGACAAGGTCCTCGTGTTCAAGAAGAAACGCAGAACCGGCTATCAGAAGTGCAACGGTCATCGTCAGTATCTGTCGCAGGTTCTCATTGAAGAGATTGTTGCATAATTAAAATTTAGAGAAACATGGCACACAAAAAAGGTGTAGGTAGTTCCAAGAACGGCCGTGAGTCGGAAAGCAAACGACTCGGTGTAAAACTTTTCGGTGGTCAGTTCGCTAAGGCAGGCAACATCATCGTCCGTCAGCGCGGTACTGTTCACAATCCGGGCGAGAACGTAGGTATGGGCAAAGACCACACCCTCTTCGCACTGGTAAACGGCACGGTAGTCTTCACCAAGAAGGCTTCGGGCAAATCTTACGTAAGCGTAGCTCCGCTCAACTAATCAGCGGTGGAGCAACGTGGCGCATAGAGCGTCATTGCATTAAACCGGTCGTAAGACCGGTTTTTTGTTTTCGGCAGGGTCGCTCCGTGCAGAAAACGAATTATTTGGCAAAGATTTTCTGTTGCGGATTGCGCACTATCGAAAAAATAGTTATCTTTGCAGGCTCTTATTTAACTAAAAACATTTTACAATTATGCCAAAAATGAAAACAAATGCCGCTGCAAAGAAGCGTTTTACTTTCACCGGCACAGGTAAGATTAAGCGTAAGCACGCTTATCATAGTCATATCCTGACCAAAAAGACTAAAAAACAGAAGCGTAACCTCTGCTATTCGGGTGTCGTTTCGTCGGCTGATGAAGCCAAAATCAAGAACCTGTTGGTTAAATAATCGGTAGGTTCGCCGAACTTTATTTATTAACCGGAGCGACATAGCCCCAAAGAGTGCGAGAGAATCGTGCCGCTATTAACTCCATCAAAAACTTTTAATTATGCCACGTTCAGTCAATGCTGTTGCGTCACGCGCAAGAAGAAAAAAGGTTTTGAAACTTGCCAAAGGTAACTTTGGTTCAAGGGGAAACGTTTGGACGGTAGCGAAGAACACCGTCGAAAAGGGTTTGCAGTTTGCATACGCACACCGCCAGCTCAAAAAGCGTACATTCCGTTCGTTGTGGATTACCCGTATCAACGCCGCAGTCCGCGCACAAGGAATGACCTACTCGGAATTCATCGGCAAAGTCAATGCCAAAGGTATCGCTCTCAACCGTAAGGTTCTGGCAGATTTGGCAATGAATGAGCCAAAAGCATTCGAGGCTATTGTAAATGCAGTTAAATAGTTGCTTTTGCCCTTGCGGGCGAAAGTGGCGGAGCAACCCGAAAGGGTCGCTCCGTTTTTTTTGTATGAATCGGACTTGCCGTCGGGTTCTTTTGTAAACATTTCATAAGAGTTTTTGGCGATGTTCCGAATAATTTATTATCTTTACAGCCGTAAAAATCGGCACATTATAATTTTACTGAAAATATGACAGATATTTTTGAACGTTTGGAGCGAAATGCAGGAGGTCCTATCGGACAATATATGAAAGATGTCCACGGCTATTTCGCATTCCCGAAACTCGAAGGCGAAATCGGTCCGCATATGCGTTTCCGCGGCAAGATGATGCTTAATTGGAGTCTGAACAACTACCTCGGTCTGGCCAACCACCCCGAGGTGCGCAAGGCTGATGCGGCAGGTGCTGCCGAGTTCGGTATGGCTGCGCCTATGGGTGCGCGTATGATGAGCGGTCAGACCAAGTACCACGAGCAGTTGGAGCGCGAGTTGGCGGAGTTTGTCGGCAAGGAGGACGCCTTCCTGCTGAACTTCGGCTATCAGGGTATGATTTCGATTATCGACTGCCTGCTTACGCCGCGCGACGTAGTGGTTTACGATGCCGAGGCTCACGCCTGCATCATCGACGGTCTGCGTCTGCACAAGGGCAAGCGTTTCGTCTATGCCCACAACAACGAGGAGTCGTTGCGTCTGCAACTGCGACACGCTACGGAACTTGCCAACGAGCAGAACGGTGGCGTGCTGGTAATCACCGAGGGTGTGTTCGGTATGAAGGGCGACCTCGGTTTCCTCGATGTCATCGTTAAGGCGAAAAAGGATTTCCAATTCCGTCTGCTCGTAGATGATGCTCACGGATTCGGTACAATGGGTCCCGGCGGTCGCGGTACGGCGGCGCATTTCGGTGTTGTCGATGGTGTCGATGTGTCGTTCAACACATTCGCCAAGTCGATGGCAGGTATCGGTGCATTCATTTCGGGTCCGCGCTGGCTCATCAACCTTCTGCGTTACAATATGCGTTCGCAGCTCTATGCCAAGTCGTTGCCTATGCCTATGGTTATCGGTGCACTCAAACGCTTGGAGTTGATTCGCAATCACCCGGAGTATCAGCAGAAGTTGTGGCAGATTACCAATGCCCTGCAAAACGGCTTGAAGCAGAATGGCTTCGACATAGGCGTAACGCAGTCGCCTGTAACGCCTATCTATATGAAGGGCGGTAACGAGGAGGGTACCAACCTCATCGTCGATTTGCGCGAGAACCACGCTCTGTTCTGCTCGATTGTGATTTATCCCGTTATCCCGAAGGGCGAAATCATCTTGCGTGTGATTCCGACGGCTGCCCACACAATGGAGGACGTAGAATACACAATCAACGCCTTCAAGGCAGTGCGCGACAAGTTCGAGGCGGGTGTTTATCGTTCGCAACCGATTCCGCACATGGCAGACCCCGATTTCAAATTGCGATAGTGGGGTAAGTGCTTCGGTATTATAAGATTAACGGCGTTCAGAATTGCTCTGAACGCCGTTAATGTTTTTGCACCGTGCGCTGCTTAAAAGTAGTATCTTACTCCGACCGAAGGGTTGATGCCGAGGCGCAGACCGACAGCACTGCCGTTTGCGTCCAAGTCGCCATAGTGCTGATAGGCGTAGGAGAAGGTGAGCAGATTGAGTGCCAAGCCGAAGTGCTGGGTCGGACGGAACTCGAACGAGCCCAAACCCAAGCCGAGTTCGAAACCTACGCCGCTAATATCGGCAACGTGTGTATAGGCAAAGCCGAAAAACAGCGACGGCACATAGTAGAACTTGTCGCACAAGCGTGCGTAGTAAGCAAGTTCGGGACCGAACTCTACCGAGTGGGTTACATTGCCGTCGGTTGCGCCGAGCGTGTAGTTGAACACTCCGCCGATGCGGAAGCGGTTGGCTACGAAAAATGCAAATTCGGGCGCGATG
>JBNMLI010000155.1:0-4202 GCA_050874765.1 Alistipes sp. | reverse complement strand
GCGATGCCGTACACCGAAAGCACCGCATCTGATTGCAGGTTCACGAGCATATCGGTCAGGGCATTTCCTATGCCTATTACTTTTTTCATTAGTGTGTGTTTGAGTCGGTATGAGTGTGTGTTAAATCGACAGAACTCTCACGAGGTCTATCATGTCATGGCTTAATTTCTTGGTGTGGCTGATTGCCTGCGAGAACGGAACATAGACGATTTCGCCGTTGCGAATGCCTATCATCACGTTGCGCTGACCCTCTTGGAGCGCGGTGATGGCTGCCGAGCCGAGTCGCGAGGCGAGTATGCGGTCGATTGCCGACGGCGAGCCGCCGCGTTGGAGGTGTCCGAGTATGGTTACGCGGGCATCGTATTGCGGATATTCGCGCTTGACGCGCTCTGCCAAGCCCATTGCACCGCCCGTCTTCGGATTCTCGGCAACGAGTACGATGGCGGAGTTCTTGCTCTTGCGGAAGCCGTTGTCTATGAGCGTCTTCAACTGGTCGTCCTCGGTCTCCATTTCGGGAATGATGGCCGCCTCGGCACCCGTAGCCAGCGCGCCGTTCAGTGCGAGGTAGCCTGCCGTATGACCCATCACCTCGACGAAGAACAACCGCTCGTGCGAGGTTGCCGTGTCGCGGATTTTATCGACGCACTCCATGATGGTGTTGAGTGCCGTGTCGAAGCCGATGGTAGAGTCGGTACCCGAGAGGTCGTTGTCGATTGTGCCGGGCAGTGCGACAATAGGAATGTTGTACTCCTCGGCAAAGACGCGCGCACCCGTTATGGTGCCGTCGCCACCGATTGCCACCAGCGCGTCGATGCCCGCCTTGCACATATTTTCGTAGGCGGTTTTGCGCCCTTCGGGAGTGGTGAACTCCGGACAGCGCGCGGTGCGCAGAATCGTTCCGCCCTGCTGGATTATGTTGCTGACGCTGTTGGAACGGAATTCGACTATCTCGTTGTTAATCAATCCGCGATAGCCGCGCAAAATGCCCTTTACGGCAAGTCCGTTGAAGATTGCCGTACGGGTTACGGCACGCACTGCTGCATTCATACCCGGTGCATCACCTCCCGAGGTGAGTACGCCGATACATTTTATTGTTTCCATATCGTGTATGGTTTTTGTTTAGCAAAATATCGCTCAAAGATAGCAATTTATTTGCAATATGCGTGCTATTGCGGCGGATATGCGACAAAAAAAACGGCATCGGAGCAAACCCCGACACCGTCGCTACTATGAAAATGCTTTGGTTGGAAAAATGTGTGCTTATCGGTCGATGCTCGGCACGTTGGTCGCATTGAGCAGGCGCGAGTATTCGAGCGAGTCGATTTGCTCGTCGTACACTGCTTCGCCCTCCACGGCATCGACGCTCTTCATTATGCGCTGCACCTCCTTATCGGAGAGTGTGTCTGCCGAGGTGGCAGCCGTAAAGAAGGCTCCGACGATGAGGAAAATCCACAGCACGAGTGCCGCGAGCATCACCCACCAACGCGGACGCTTGCCCAAGATGAGCGCGATGAACATATAGAGCAGTACGACGACGGGAATCAGACATACGAGCAGTGCCATAACGGGGAATGCCGTGCCGAAGCTCGATGCCATATCCGAAATTACTGCCAAATTGCCGAACGACAGCAGACTTGCCATTATGCCCCCTGTGCCGAATATGAAGCAGAAAATGGCGGTTACCATAACTATGCACAGGAATATCAACGGCAGCGCAAGCACCACGACGAAGGCTTTGAGCAGAAAGCCGACTATTTTGCCGAATGTGGTTACTGCCGATGCCACGCTCGACTTGGCAGCCTGTTCGGGTGTTGCCGCGCAGGTTGTGTTGCCGATGGCGCGGGCGGTTACGGGTTCGCCGTTCATTTCGAGTTTCTGACGCGCCGTCTGTGCCGCAGGTATGGCAAACCAAGCCACGATGTAGGCGGCGATGAACA
The DNA here is from genome assembly GCA_050874765.1 of Alistipes sp. Lineage (GTDB taxonomy): Bacteria > Bacteroidota > Bacteroidia > Bacteroidales > Rikenellaceae > Alistipes. The sequence continues at coordinate 2,265 of JBNMLI010000155.1, read as the reverse complement.
TCAGAAACAGATTGCCGAAGATGGCGGAGAAAGCGGTGTGGTAGCATATCCACGCGAGCAGCAGCGGCAGGAACATGCCGAGCCTAATCCAGACGGGGTCGATATTGAAATACTTGGCAAAGCCCGCGCAAACACCGCCCAACTTGCTGCTCTCGGTGTCGCGATAGAGGCGACGTGCGATGCGCGTGTCGCTCGTGATAGGCTCCTCCGCACTCTCTTCGCCCGAAATGTCCTCGGCATCGCCCAGCTGGGCGATGATGTTCTCGACGAGTGGAAGTTGTACGGGTTGTTCCGGCGTAGCCTGCGCCGAGAGTATCAGCTCGGCTATGCGGGCCTCGATGTCGGCGACTATTTCCGCGCCGTCGGGATTCTCTTTGTACGCCTTTTTAAGCGAGTCGATATAGTCGTTCAGTCGGCGGTAGGCTTCGGTTTCGAGAGTGAAAGCGATGCCAGATATACTGCATTTCTTGATTTCGTTCATGGTTGCTTACTGTTTTTTGATTGTACTTGCACCGACATTCGACGATTTGACGAGCGAGCAGTTGCCCGAATAGATAATCGTCGATGCACCCGCCGCTTCGGCTTCGAGCGTGCCGTCGCACTTTACGACCGCCTTCGACGCTCCCGCAACTTCGATGTCGCACGCCCTGCCACTTGCCGTGAGGCGCGATGCTCCGACCACCTCGGCGTCGAGTTTGTCGCACTTTAAGCCCTCCGCATCGAGGCTCGATGCTCCTGCGACTTCTACATCGGCTTCGCGCGCACTGCCCGAGAGAACCACCTTCGATGCCCCCGAAACGCCCACTTCGCACTTGCCTGCCGTGAGCGAGGCTGTGATATTCGATGCACCGATGCACTCAATCTCCGCCTTGCCGCTCACCGTGGCATTGAGTTTGACCGACGAGGCACCCGTTGCCGAAATGTCCAACTCCGCAGCGGAGAGCGTCGGCTTTGCCACCACCGATGCAAGACCTGCGGCGTATATCTTATTTATGCAGCGGTTGTCGGGAATGTAGATTTCGGTGCAACATTTGTCGATTCGTTGTACTTTGTCGGAAATTTTGGCGGTCAATACGCCTTTATCGACACTCACCTCGACATACGGCATCAGGCTTTTGCTCGTGCGTATGATGATGTTGCCGTCGGTGCGGTCGTCGATGATGAGGCGTACACCGCGCGAAACCTTTATGGTGGTGAACTCCATATTGCTTTGACGCGCCTCCATAACTATTTTATCGCCATCTTTCGCCTTTTCGGTTGGCGCAGTGTTTGCCGCAAAGGTGTTGTTTGCCATAAGAAGCGAAGCGGTAAGGAATACCGATAACAATAAGCGTTTCATATCGATTGTCATTTTATTTGTTACGAATTTTGTTGATTTGTTCCACGAGATTGTCCCACGCCTCGTCGAGCGAAGCCAAGTAGCGGCGACCCTCGTCGGTCAGCGAATAGTATTTGCGCGGAGGTCCCTGCGGCGACTCCTCCCAACGGTAGGTCAGGTAGCCCGCATTCTTCTGTCGCGTCAGAATAGGGTAGAGCGTACCCTCGACTACAATCATCTGTGCCTCTTTGAGTTCAGCGATAATCTTCGGGGCGTAGGAGTCGCCGTTGGCGAGTATTGCCAATACGCAATAGTCCATTATGCCCTTGCGCATCTGTATTTTTGCATTGTCGTCTTTCATATCAGTCGGATTTTTACGGTTTGCTATTTGATTGTCGGTTGCTCCTCCTCGGGGATTACAATCCACAAAATGATGTAAACCCAGAGCGAAAGTCCGCCGAAGATAATCAGTATCAGCGTGATTATGCGCAGCAGCGTCGGGTCGATGCCGAAGTATTTGCCCAATCCGCCGCATATACCCGCAATCGAACGGTTGGTGCGCGAGCGACGTATGCAGTGCAGCGAGGCATCGCCGTTGTTCACGTTTGCACCGTTGCCGCTCGGTCGGTCATACTTTTTGCGGGCAGGTCCGAAATCCTCGGGATAGCCCATGCGGGCAATCGCCTGCTCGACCATACGGAGCGTTACGACCATTGCGGGCGCGGGTCGCGATTCATCGAATATCTCGGCAAAGCGAGCCTCGATGTCGTTCATCGTGTCGTCGTCGGTCAGGCGCGAACGCACATCGGCAAAATAGTCTGCCAGACGCTCGTAGGCATCTTTGTCGAGCGTAAATGGCTGTTTACATTGATGGTTTCTTTCATCTTCAACAGAGTTTTTATGGTTTTTTAATACTTTTCTGATGCAAATATAATACGCTTTTTGAT
>JBNMLI010000154.1:0-4206 GCA_050874765.1 Alistipes sp. | reverse complement strand
CTTCAAGTATATCGACAAGATTATCGGTCGTTTCAAGAATCCTTACCTGAAAGACGACGTTACCCGCGTGGGTCGCGAGCCGTTGCGCAAACTCTCGGCAGGCGACCGTTTGGTAAAGCCGCTGCTGACCGCTCGCGAGGCTGGTGTGGCAACGCCTAACCTGTTGCTCGGTATCGGTGCTGCGTTGCACTATTTCAACCCCGAGGACGCGCAGAGCGTTACGATGCACGAGAAAATCGAGGCTCTCGGCGTGAAGGGTGCAATGGCGGAGTTCGCCGCACTGGACAGCAACGCGCCGATTCTCGATGAGATTGCCAAGGCATACAACGAGGTTGAGGGCGCGATAAAATAGGCAGACCCCGACCGAACCTAAAAACAACCTATAATGACACAAGAACAACAGAAAAAATTCAAATACTGGCAGTGGCGCACGATTATCGGCACTATGATAGGATATGCCATATTCTATTTCGTGCGTAAGAACTTCTCGTTCGCCATGCCGGGACTGACTGCCGAATACGGCATCACCAAGGCGACATTCGGAGCGATTCTCGCTGTTGGTAGTTTTATTTACGGAGTATCGAAACTCGTAAACGGCTTTTTGGCAGACCGTGTGAACGGTCGCTGGCACATGGTAACGGGCTTGTCCGTGAGTGCCATCTGCAACATCATCTTCGGAGCAGGCGCAGTGATTTGCGCATATTTCGTTGGTGCGGACTACGGCGACGGCTTCGTCAAGGCACTCGTCGCACTGTTCGCCATACTCTTCATCGTCAATCAGGTGGTGCAGGGTTGCGGCTTCCCGCCGTGCAACCGACTTATCACCCACTGGGTGCCGCCACAGGAGTTGGCGACGAAAATGTCGTTGTGGAACACCTCGCACTCCATCGGTGCATTCGTTGCTGCCGTATTGAGCGGAGCGATAATGGGCCACATGGGCGTCAATATGAGCGGCAATCCCGAAATGGTCGCACGCATCACCGAAAACCTCGGCGAGAATGTCAGCCCCGAGCGACTGACCAACGCCATCGAGCATGTCGGCGCATGGCAGTGGGCATTCCTGATTCCTGCATTCATCGCCGTTGCGGGAGTGATATTCCTTATCATCACCCTGCGCGATACGCCTAAATCGGTCGGCCTGCCCGAACTCGGCGGCACCGACGAGAATAAGAAGACCGAGAGCAGCGAGGAGGAGAAGCGCGATTACCGCGATTTCCTTATGCACAAGGTGATTCTCAACCCTGTGGTTTGGATTCTCGCACTGGGCGACTTCTTTGTCTATATCGTGCGTATGGCGGTTTTGGATTGGGGCCCTACATTCTTGCAGGAGAGCCGCGGTCTGACTCCGGCACAGGCGGCAGGCGTTGTCGCCATGTTCGAAGTGTTCGGCGTCATCGGTATGCTCACGGCAGGTATCATCACCGACAAACTCTTCAAGGGTCGCGGTCAGCGCACCTGCGTATTCTGTATGCTCGGCGTCATACTGTTCGTGGCGGCGTTCTGTTTCTTCCCGCAGGATACCAACCCTCTCATATTGAGCGGATTCCTTATCTGCGCAGGCTTCTTCATCTACGGTCCGCAGGCTCTGATTGGCGTTATCGCATCGAATCAGGTTACGCGCCGCGGAGCATCGTCTGCCAACGGCATCATCGGCTTCGTAAGCTACATCGCACCGATTATCTCGGGCTATGTCTTCGGTCTGATTGCCGACAATCCGGCATTCGGCTGGGAGGGTGTGTTCAAGATTATGATTCTTGTCGCCGCTCTCGGACTCATCACTATGGCACTGCTGTGGCGTATGAAGGCGGACGCCTACGACCACGACGGCGAGGCAGCCAAATAGCGCATAGCCTTACCATTCTCCACCAAGCCGAATCCCCCGCGGATTCGGCTCGGTTTTTTGTGCAATGAGAAAAACCTCGACCAAAACGCTGCTCGTTTGGAAACGTGGGGAGTCCTGCAACGCGGACGCACTGTATCGGGCAGTGCGCAATAGCATATTCGGGCATAAATATCGACTATTTTTCATAATAATTGCATATTGTGAAAAATTATTACTACCTTTGTTCTGTTAATGAGCTTATAATAATACCAAACCACAAAAAGTATGAGAAAATTATTCGCATTTGCAATCTGTGCGGCATTGTTCGCATCTTGCGCCAAGGACGCCGACGACTACATCGTAACCGAATATGAGTCGAGCGACATTCCTTCGACAATTCCCTATTCGGGCGGTACTTACACCGTCAAATTCAAAACCGACATCGAGTCGCGTGCCAAGTTCGAGTCGTGGCAGTATCGTCTGCACATCGGCGACAACGTAACGACCGAGTTGGTCGATAAGCAGACCGAGAGCATCGATGTGGTAATCGACGGCAACTACGATGTCGATTACCGTTATATCGCCATCGAAACCGCACCGGCGGTTGCCGATGCCGAGTGGAAAACCGTCATCACCGCCAAGCAGGAGTCGGCACTGGTCAAGGTCGGCGACTACTATTGGGCAAAGGGCAACGTTGCGCTCGGCGACGGCAAATTCATCATTGCCGAGAAGCCGACCGACAAGGGCCTGTATTTCTTCTCGGGCAGCAAATACGGCATTCCGTCCGACGGCACCTACGCAGGCACGGCATACTCGCCCGAGCCTGTGCAGATTTCGCTTGCCGATGCGCGCAAGGACGAGCAGTTCGACGTCTGCAAGGCTGTAAGCCCTGCATTGCGCCTGCCTTCGCGCGGCGAGTTGGAGAATCTGGCGGCACTCGGATTCCTCGACAATGCCAAGACGGAGGACGGTATTTTGTGTATGACGTTCGACGGTTCGAATATGCTTATGCCGTTTGCAGGCTTCGTAGGCCTTAACAACACGACCCCGGTGATGGTATCCACCTATGGCGTATATTGGGGCAATGGCGAGAACTTCGGCGGCAACAAACTGCTCTACATCTTCAATGGCAGTGCCGACAACCGCTACGCGATGATATATTTCGACCTCACGCAGGAGAATACGGGTTCAGTGCGTTGCGTGCGCGACATAGCCGAGCCTGCATACGTTTCCCATTCGCCCGAGAGCGTGGCAGACAACAAGGAGTTCGCGCTGACGGTCGAAACGACGGCGGGCGATTTCAAAGAGTATCTGGTCGAGGTCGAGGCGAGCGACAATGCTTACGACAAAGCGACCGTTACCGCAGCCAATCCGAAGGCAACAATCACAATTCCGACCAACGAATCGACCGATAACGAGATAACGTGGAAAATCTTCGTGAACGGTCATTTCACGGGCAAGACCCTGATTCAGCCTGCGCTGACCAACTACGCATTCTACAAATCGCACACGCCGATTGACAAGCAGACCTACGAGGCATTTACGCTGACGGTAAACTGCAAGAGCGATATGGCATCGTTCACGGTCGAGGCGAAGGGCACCGACGGCACCAATATCTCGGGCGTCGGCTCGAAGGATAACCTCGCCGTGGCTCTGGCAATTCCGGAGAACACTGCCGAGGCGGAGCGCACCTTTGCAATCTATGTCAATGGCGAAGATACCAAACAGACCATCGCACAGGAGGGCAAGCCTGCTCCGAAACCTGAATTGTCGGTTGTTTGGAGCGAGGGCTACCTCACCGTGAAGGACGGCGCATACGCATTTGCCGACAAGAGCGAGCGCGGTATGTACTTCAAGTGGAAGAGCCAATGGGGTGTACCGTTCAACGCTACGGCATATCAAGGCAAGGCTTACGGCCCCGACGAAGCATCGTATGCCAAGTTCGCCGATGTTCCGCAGACGGGTGATGTGGACCCATGCTCGTTGGTGGCACCTGCCGGCACATGGTACCTGCCGAGCAAGGCTCAAATCGAGGAGTTGGCAACGGTTGACCACACTATCGAGGCCAAGAAGTCGCTCACCATTACCGACGGCACGCAGACGCTGCTTTTCGTCCCTGCGGGACAGATGATGGCAACTGCCACCAAACCGTCGTTGCCCGATTCGGCAGTTCTGATATGGTCGGCAGAGGCAGGTGCGACTGCGGGCAAATCGGCATATATGCTTTGGTCGATAAGCAGTACTACGGGCGCACAGAAGGTGAGCGAAAACAACCCGAAGGTGGGTATGATGATTCGCTGCGTGCGCAACAAATAGCAATATGCGAGCGGGGGCAAGCCTCCTGCCGTAATAGAGGCGACGGTGTGAAATTTTCACACCGTCGT
>JBNMLI010000153.1:0-4254 GCA_050874765.1 Alistipes sp. | reverse complement strand
TATTACAATATATATTTTATCGCCTGCGCCGACCGCGCCGACCGCTAAAAGAGCGACACGACCCAATCGCGCACGACGGGATAGATGTCGCACCATACGTTTACGAGCATCGCTATGGAGAGTGCGAGTTTCAGCCCTGTGCCGACCACAAACGACAGGAACGAGCCGAAACCGACCTTCAAGGCGCGTACAATGTCGCTACTGTCGTGCCACAACTCACCTGCCACGGCACCTACGAACGGGAATACTATTGCGCCGACCACACCACCCAGCACGATGCCGACGACCAATCCCGCCGTTGCTCCGCGTGAGCCCGCGTCGCTTCCGCCGAACAGACGGCTCATATATGCAGGCAAAAAATAATCTGCCACCGACACAACAACGGTCAGTAGCAGATATATCCATATTTGGGTCGCCGTAATTTGCGAGAATGAGCAGAAATAGGAGCAGAGCAGACCGCCATAAGCCAGCGCCACACCGGGAATCACAGGCACTATACAACCTACAATCCCGACCACTGCCAGCAGCAGTGCGAGTATGGCAAGCAGGCAGTCCATAACTCTATTTTACTATATGGTTGGTCGCCGTGTCGGGGAAAATGACATTCGGCACGAAGCGTTTCGCCTCCTCGAAATCCATCTGCGCGTAGGAGATGATGATAACGATGTCGCCCACCTTCGCCTTGTGCGCCGCCGCGCCGTTCAGACAGATGACTCCGCTCTCGCGCTTACCCGGTATGGCGTAGGTTTCCAGTCGCTCGCCGTTGGTAACATTCACCACCTGCACCTTCTCGCCGCGGATAATGTTGGCAGCCTCCATCAACGCCTCGTCAATCGTTATGCTGCCCACATAATCGACATTCGCCTCGGTAACGTGTACACGGTGGATTTTTGATTTGAGTATCTCGATAACCATCTTCTCTTATTTCAATTTTATGTTGTCAATCAGACGAATCGCGCCTGCCTGCACGGCTATGCAGCCCTGCACTCGCTCGCTCTCGTCCCACGACTGCACCTGCTGCATCGACAGCGCATCGACAGCCTGAAAATATATCACCTTCAACAGCGGATTGCGCTCGACCTCGCGCGTTACCCACGCCGTGAGTTCGGCAGGCGACATCTCGCCGACCTTGCCCACCGCCGCCGACAGCACCTCGTAGATATGCGGTGCGGCTGCGCGATGCTCCTTGTCGAGCAACGTATTGCGCGACGAACGAGCCAAGCCGTCGTTGTCGCGCACAATCGGACAATCAACAATCTCGACACGCAAACCCAACTGACGCACCATGGCGCGAATCACGGCAATCTGCTGAAAGTCCTTCTCGCCGAAATATGCCTTGTCGGGCTCGACAATGGCAAACAGACGACTGACGACCTGCGCCACGCCGTTGAAATGACCCGGGCGGGTTGCGCCCTCCATCACCTTATCTATTTTGCCGAAATCGAACACGCGGGTGTCAGGCTCGGGATAAATCTCCTCGACCGTCGGGAACAATACGAAATCGACACCTGCCGCAGCGAGCATCGCCGCATCGGCTTCGGGTGTACGCGGATAGTTTTTGAGGTCGGTTTTGTCGTTGAACTGCGTCGGATTGACGAACACGCTGACAACCACCGTGTCGCACTCGCGACGTGCGCGGCTTACGAGCGAAATATGACCTTCGTGAAGTGCGCCCATCGTAGGCACAAAACCGATTTTGCCGTTGCGTACTGCACCGAGTGCCTCGCGCAACTCTTTGACTTTTGTAAAAGTTTTCATTTTCCGATATATGCGTTTACATATAGCGGCGCAAAGTTATAAAAAATTAGAAACAAGCCATCGGTTTTTGCGGGAATTATCGGTTTTATTCGGATATATAAAAAATAGGAGCAACTGTTTGTCTGTCCGTTGCTCCCGTAATATGTCTGTTGCGCCACCCGCCGTGCGCTCTCCGCGCCACCTGTTGCGCACTCTGTCGTGTTCCTGCTATTGTGCCCCTGTTGCGCTCCGCAGTTTCAGCAAATCGTAAACCGTCGCTCCGTGTCGCCCAACACCTCGATGCGCACCACCATGGCATCGTCGGGTATGAGTGCCTCGACCTTCTCGGGCCACTCGACCAAGCAGAGGTCGCCCGAATAGAAATACTCCTCGTAACCGAGGTCGAACGCCTCGGCAACCGAATTGATGCGGTAGAAATCGAAGTGATATACGGGCTTGCGCTCGGCGGTGTAGTATTGGTTCACGATGGCGAATGTCGGGCTGGTTACGGTGTCGTGCGAGCCGAGCCGCTCCATAATCGCGCTTATGAGCGTCGTCTTGCCTGCGCCCATAGCACCGCAGAAAGCCACCACCGTGCGACCCTCCAACGCCTCGACCACGGCATCTGCCACCTCCGGCAATTCGCCGAGCGAATCTATCGAAATCGTTTTCATCTTTTCGTCATTAAAGTATTGCAAATGTAATACGTTTTCGCGAATAAAACAATTTTGCCCGCCGTTGTCCGCCAATTCCGCGCGGCTCGCACGCAGACCTAACGCTTCGGTTGCAGAACTATGTAAGGCACAATCATCTCCTCCATCGAGATACCGCCGTGCTGGAACGTGTCGCGATAGTAGCGTATGTGGCGGTTGGCATCGTTGTTATAGACCAGAAAATCGTGGTTGTATGCAAAGATGTAACTCGACGAGAGATTGATTGACGGCAACTGCACCTCCTCGGGCTTGGTAATATCGAACACCTCTTTCGGGTTGTATGCCAGATTGCGCCCCGTCTTGTAGCGCAGGTTGGCAGATGTTTCGCGGTCGCCCTGCACCTTTATCGGGTTATCGACACGCACCGTACCGTGGTCGGAGGTGATAATCACCGTATGACCGTGTTCCGAGAGCAGACGCAGCAGCGTGAAGAGGTCGGAGTGTTCGAACCACGAGCGCGTGAGCGAGCGGAACGAAGCATCGTCCTCGGTCAGTTCGCGGATTATGTCGGTTTCGGTACGCGCGTGCGAGAGGATATCGAGGAAGTTATAGACAATCACCGAGAAATCGGCATCATAGACGTGGCGTATATTGTCTATCAGTTTACGCCCCGCCTCGGGACGCACCAACTTGTCGAACGTCCACTTGTAACGCTTTCCGCAACGCTCAATTTGGCGACGCAGGAAATCCTCCTCGTATTGGTTTTTGCCACCCTCCTCGTTGTCGTTGAGCCACTTGTTGGGCATCAGTTTGTCGATGGCGAGCGGCATCAGTCCCGCAAATATCGCATTGCGGGCATATTGCGTTGCCGTCGGCAGAATGGCGCAATAGAAGTCGTCCACCTCGACATCGTAGTAGCCGCGCAACATCGCGCTTATCGAACGCCACTGGTCGTAGCGGAAATTGTCGATAAGCAGCAGCGTGGTCTTCGGGTGGGTGTCGGCAACAGGGAAGATTTTGCTCCGCATAAGCGTGTGCGACATCACGGGCGTGTCGTCGGTGCGGTTGTTAATCCAATCCTTGTAGTTGCGCCGTATGAAGCGACCGAATTCGGTATTCGCCTCGTTCTTTTGGTATTGCAGAATCTCGCTCACATTCGTGTCGCCCGAAGCCGATATATCGATGTCCCAGCCGACCAACTTGCGGTAGAGGTTGCTCCACTGCGCAAAGGTCGATGCACTCTGCACCGCTTGGGCGATGCGGCCGAACTCGGCGCGGTAGTCGGCCGTGGTCTGTTCGGTTACGAGTTGTTGCGAATGGACGTGCTTCTTGATGAGCAACAACATCTGGCTCGGATTGACGGGCTTAATAATGTAGTCGGCTATCTTCGAGCCGATTGCCTTGTCCATAATGTTCTCCTCCTCGCTCTTGGTTACCATAATCACGGGCGTTGTCGGACGCACATCCTTTATCAACGGCAGCGTCTCCAATCCCGTCATACCCGGCATCATCTCGTCGAGGATAATCATATCGTATGCCGTTTCGGTCGCCATATCGATTGCATCGTAACCGTTGTTGCACGTATCCACAGTGTAGCCCTTCGACTGCAACAGCAGAATGTGCGGTTTGAGCAACTCCACTTCGTCATCGACCCAAAGAATCTTTACCATAATGCTCTCTACTTTTTCTTAATCTGTTCATACTCGGCAAACACCTCCCTGATGGTCGCATACGCCGTCTGCATAGCCGCCTCCCGTTGCGGCGCGTCGCACCACTTCGCCTCGACGATGCCCTCGCTGCGTTGCGGCGTGAGCGGAACTTTTGCGCCGACGGTAAGCCAATACCACGAGGTCTGTTTGAGTTC
>JBNMLI010000152.1:0-4265 GCA_050874765.1 Alistipes sp. | reverse complement strand
GCCCGAATTGCGCATAGTACCTCTGTTTATTGAACGTGGCTTTGAAGCAAGCCTCGAAAACCCTGTAACCGACCCCGAAATCGACTGGTAACCATGAAGAAACTCCTCATTTTTGCAGCTGTGGCAACGCTGTTTGCCGCCTGCTCGAAAGACGCTACGAAAGATTTGGCAATCACAAAACCAATAGACAAATTCTATGTAACGCTCGCAGACGAGGACGCTTCGCGCGTGCAACTCGACGCAGATTGTAAAACCGTATGGACGGAGGGCGACAGCGTGTCGATTTTCAACAAGACTACCGGCAACGAGTGCTGGGGCTTCAACGGCGCGACGGGCGATACCAAAGGCGAACTGACGAAGGTAAGCGGCGACGCGGGCGAGCCTATCGACAAGGTGTTTGCCCTCTATCCTTACAATGCCGAGAACACTATCGCGAACGGCGTTATCGGTACCGTTATCCCCGCAACGCAGAAATATATGAAAGGCTCGTTCGGCGAGGGTGGCAACATAATGGTCGCCACGAGCGATAACACCGATTTGTCGTTCAAACACCTCTTCGGCTGGATTCGCATAGCACTGACGGGCGACAAGAGCATAAAGAGTATCACTCTGCAAGGATATGGCAGTGAGCCGATTGCGGGCAAAGCGACCATAGGCGACGATTTGGGTGTAACGTTGGGCAGCGATGCTGGCACATCGGTTACGCTCGACTGCGGCGAGGGTGTGCAGTTGAGTGCCGAGCCGACCTATTTCTATATAGCCGTCGCTCCGCAGACATTCAGCAAGGGTATCTATGTTGAGATTGTCGATGCCGATAACAACATTGCAACACTCTCCACCGCCAAGAGCATCACCGTCGAGCGCAACCACATCGTGCCGATGAAAGCGTCGGAGTGCACGCCGCTCACCGCACCGCTTGCCAACCAAATATGGTACACGACATCGAACGGCGCGACCATTACGCCGAAGGATTACTACGGACATATCGTTTCCAACACCTACTCTGGCGACAGAGGCGTTATAACGTTCGATTGTGCGCGAAAAACGATTGCCGAACAGGCATTCAAAAATTGCGAAACACTGACCGGCATCACTATTCCGAATGGCGTTACTTCGATTGAGACTGACGCATTCCAGTATTGCGGCAAGTTGGAAACCGTCGTCATTCCCGACAGCGTTACCAAAATCGGAAATGACGCATTCCTGTATTGCACCACTCTGCCCCAAATTACCATTCCAGACAGTGCAGTGTCGATTGGCAGAGGAGCATTTTCGCGTTGCTACGCATTGAAATCCATTGCGATTCCCGACAACGTTACCAAAATCGAGATGTCCACATTCTATCAGTGTAAAAAGCTGACCGAGGTCAAACTGCCGAAGAACCTCACCGCGATTAACGACATTGCATTCCGCTACTGTTCTGCTCTCGCCGAGATTACAATTCCCGACAGCGTTACCTCCATCGCGTCGGACGCATTTATGAATTGTCCCGCAATGAAACGCTTTTGCGGTAAATTCGCATCTGCCGACCATCGTTGCCTGATAATTGACGGGGTGATGTACAGTTTTGCACCTGCCGAACTGACGACATACGCCATTCCGACGGACGCGGGCATTACTGCGATTGGCGAAGGTGCGTTCTATCAATGCAATAATCTGACGAGCGTTACGGTTACCGATGCCGTCGAATCGCTCGGAAAGTACGCATTCTTTATGTGCGAAAAACTGAACGCCGTAACACTCCCGAGCGGTCTGAAATCGTTGGGCTATGGTGCATTCTTCGGTTGCTCCGCGCTGGAAAATATCACCATTCCTGCGGGTGTCGCGACTATCGGTGGTGAAGCATTTGGCAGCTGCACCGCTCTGAAAAGCATCACTATTCCGGAGGGTGTCGCCTCGATTGGCGATATGGCATTCCATGATTGCACGGCACTGTCGAGCATCACGCTTCCGAAGGGCCTTACCACGATTGGCTACTCGATACTGAAAAACTGCACCTGCGATGTCTATGTCGATTGCAACCTGCCGAACGGCGCAAACGACCAAGGTGTGTTTACGGAATGTAAATCCAAGAAAGTGGTGATTAACGAGGGCGTTACCACAATCGGCGACTGCGCATTTGCGGGCAGTGCGTGCCAAAATGTCGCCATCGCCGAGAGTGTTACCACGATTTGCGACAAGGCATTCTATAAATGTACCGCGTTGGAAGACATCGTCATTCCCGACGGCATCGTCTCGCTCGGCAAGCATGCTTTTGCCGAAGCCAGAACTCTGAAAACCATCACTATCGGCAAAGGCGTAAAATCGGTCGGTTGGGAGGCATTCCTTAATTGTCTCGCGCTGCAAAGCGTCTATATCTCCGACCTTGCGGCTTGGTGCGCAATAACGTTTGCCGACACGGCAAGTTCCCCGATATCTAACGATATAAAATTATACATTAACGGCACCCTGACTACCGACATCGTTATTCCCGAAAGCGTTACCGAGATTGGTGGTTTTGCATTCTACAACTACCGCGCTATGACGAGCCTTAAATTGGGCAGTAATGTTACCAGAATCGGCGAAGACGCATTTGGATACTGTCCCAAACCGACGACTCTCATAATACCCGAAGGTGTCGATTATATCGGAGGCGGTGCGTTCGCCGGTTGGGAGGGATTGACGACACTCACCATTCCGAAGAGCGTCAGGATAATTGGCGGCAGCGCATTCACGGCATGCAAAGGTCTGACAAGCGTCTATCTTCCCGAAGGCATAAAGGTATTGTCCAGCAATGTATTCTCCAACTGCACCAAGCTGACTAGCTTTACAATTCCTGCCAGCGTTACCGAGATTTCATATCAGGCGTTCATGCAGTGCAATGCCCTGAAAGAGATATACTGCAAGCCGACCACTCCGCCGACTGTGGGCAGTCTGGCATTCTCGTACATTGCGGCAGATGCCAAAATATATGTACCGCGCGAATCGGTCGAGGCTTATAAAGCCGAAGCCTCGTGGACAAAATACAAATTTACATCGCTGATAACGGGCTACGATTTCTAACAGACCGTTGAACGATTAAAAAGTAACCGCATCGGACTTTTGCCCGATGCGGTTGCTTGCGTTATGAAAGCCGTGAATGTGTCAGAATTTATGGAATGCGCGGACAAAGAGTTTGTCGCCCTTGTTGCCGTCGGCGGTGTAGGGCTTTTCGAGGTTCAGATGCGAATAGCACGAATAGCGGGCATCGGAGGCTTCGGTGGACGATTGGTAGAACATAATGTTGTTCAGCGGTTTGCCATCGTTGGAGCGCAATGTTTCGTTGAAGAATTTGCGAATCTTCTTGCTTACCGTTGCGCGTGAGCCGCCGTTGTAGATTGTGCCGAGCAACCACACCTCGTTCACTGCGGGCAGGTACCACCCGTCGCCCTTCGCACGACACCACTCGAATGCGGGGAAGTCGCTCCACGACAGGTCGTTGGCGGTGATAAATTCGCCCACGGCGAGCATATTCGCTTCGCCGTCCTGCAACGATGTCGCGCCCGTAGGCTTCAATTCGCGACGCGGCAACGCACACCAAGCCAAGCACGCCTCATCGAGCGACATAACGACGCCGTGCCGACCGCCGTCGGAGGTAATCACCACGACGCCCGTAACGCCGTCGCGCGAATAGATGTCGCCTGCATCGTAAACGGGGAGCGTAGTATCGACCGCACTTTCAGTTGCCGCAGGTTGCGCTTCGGTGTAAGGTACGGCAGGTCGCAATGCGCCGTGCCACTTTTGGGGCGTGCCGCTATCGGCGGGTTTCGCTGCTTTGGGTGCGAAGGTGTCGCGGTCGCCGTTGGGGTACTCTATATAGTCGATGTCGCCGACGGGCAGAGTATAGATGGGCGATTCGGTCATAAAGCGGACATATTTGACCTTTTTCTTGGTTACTTCCAGCACTTTGACGCGCGTCTGCGTGCCATCGCGCCGAACGAGCAAATCCTGCGCCTGCGCCGAAAAAGTCGCCAACAGCGTGGCGGCTGCTACCGTAATAATCGTTCTCATAGCAATGAGGTGTTTTTTAGTTATCGCAAATATAAGAATTATCTCGCAAAATATGTATCTTTGCATAGAGAAGTTACGAAAAGAGTGTAATTTATTGGAAATGAGCGTAGGTTAATCGCTCTTGATAGTAATAGGTTACGATTTAGTTAGTTATCTACTGCATTATCCTTCTGCGCGTTGCGTAACCTTCAAAGAACTCTTCGTATGCAAAAGTAGCTATTTAATTCGAGATTTTG
>JBNMLI010000151.1:0-4315 GCA_050874765.1 Alistipes sp. | reverse complement strand
TTGGTGTCGCATACGGTCGTTGTCGATATTGCGCCCGTGCCGATTTTCTCAAAGATATTGTGCCGCGCCGCATCTGATGGCGGAGTGGCTTCTGTGAAATTAAAGTTGTAAATTTGGTACAAAAGTATATAAATTTTTAACAATATCAACTATGGCAAAGGTTTTAATTTTGGAACAATCCAACAGCGTGCGCAACAACCTTCGCGAAAGGTTGGAGTTCGAGGGTTACACGACCGAAGGTGCCGACTGCACAGAGCGGGCGGTAAAGATGTGTAAGACAATTCCGTTCGACATCATTTTGTCGGACCGGGCGACGGGAGTGGCGGCGGCGCAGGTGCCGTTTATCGTGCTGTCTGCCAACAATACGGTCGATGCGGCGGTCGATGCTCTGCATCACGGAGCGGTCGATTTTCTGACGAAGCCGATAAATATGAACCGCTTGTTGGAGGCGGTGCGGCGCAATGTCGGGGAGCGGGAGCATTGTGCAAAGCCTGCGCCTGCGCCTGCGTCCGCGCAAAAACGGGCGAAGCGGGTCGCGCCGAGCGGAGTGGAGCCGATGATTGGCGAGTCGGAGCCTATGCAGCGTCTGCACGAGATGATAGACAAGGTAGCCCCGTCGGAGGCGCGGGTGTTGATTACGGGCGAGAACGGCACGGGCAAGGAGTTGGTGGCGCGATGGCTGCACCGCAAGAGTGCGCGTGCGGGGGCGCGGTTTGTCGAGGTAAACTGTGCCGCCATACCGTCGGAACTCATCGAGAGCGAACTCTTCGGGCATGAGCGCGGGGCGTTCACCTCTGCCGTGCGGCAACGGCGCGGCAAGTTCGAGCAGGCGGACGGCGGAACGCTATTTATGGACGAGATTGGCGATATGTCGCTTGCGGCGCAGGCGAAGGTGCTGCGTGCGTTGCAGGAACGCAAAATCTCGCGCGTGGGAAGCGACAGCGACATCACGGTCGATGTGCGCGTCGTCGCGGCGACGAACAAGAATTTGCGCGAGGAGATTCGCAAGGGCAATTTCCGCGAAGACCTCTACCACCGTATTGCCGTGGTTGTGGTCGGTGTGCCACCGTTGCGCGAACGGCGTGGCGACATACCGCTGCTTATCGACTATTTCATCGGCGAAATATGTGGCGAAAACCGCATCGCGCCCAAGCCGATAGAGCCGAAGGCGGTTGCCGCGCTTGCGCAGAGGCGATGGAGCGGCAATGTGCGCGAGTTGCGCAATGCCGTCGAGCGGCTGATTATTTTGAGCGACCGACGCATAACGGCAGCCGATGTCGAGCAGTATTGCTAAAACAAACGGCGCACTGCCCGAGTAATAGGGTAGTGCGCCGATTTCGGTGCTGTGGCTATGCCGCCTATTTGACCGTCGTAACGGTGCTGATTGCCCACGTCGTTGTGCCGGAGGCTTCGCCGACCAACGAGTTGGTGCCGGCGAGCGACCACGAGTAACCGTTCGAGGCGATGGTGAATGTGCCGTCGGCAGTTGCCTTTATCGAATAGACGGTCGCGTCCTTCTCCGCTTCGGCGGTGCAGGTGATTGCGCTGTTCGTCGCGCTCGTACCGCCCGTGAGGTATTTGCCTGTGGCGAGGTTCATAATTTTGTAACCTGTGCCTGACGCCACCAGACGGAAGAGGTTGCCGTAGTAGACTTTGCCGTCGGTCGGTGTGGCATCGTCGCCCGACAGATTGAGCCATACGCCGTCGGTCGAGGCGGGCTTGATGGCGAAGTTGGTGGTCGTCAGGTCGCCATCGATTGCCGATACGGCGGTCGCCTTGGTGTCGAGGATATTAACGGTCAGTTTGTCGGTGTTGTCCTTGCCGAAGAACTTCTCGAACGAGCCGTCGGGGTTGAGTACAGGCGAGGATATCTCCGCCATAAACTGCTTCTTGCCCGGAGTGTAGAAGATAATTTCGCCATCGGACCTTTTTCCCTTGTTGCTCTCGCCGAGTATGTATTTGCGGTAGAGTTTGTCGTCGCGCTCTGCCGATTCCGACCAGTACTGTCGGCAATATACCGTTTGAGGCGATGTGTAGCCGTCCTCGTAACCCGTTATGCGGACGGAGATTTGCTTGCCGCCCGATTCTATCTTGTACGAACCCGAAATGTGCAGAGCCTTATCGACGCGCTGACCTATCATGATAGGTTCGCTATCCTCCATCGAGTACCACTCGTCGGTGAGAACCGTGTAGCGGAGAGCCTTGATATTCAACTCTGCCGTGCGCTTGATGCCGTGGGCGTTGGACGCTTCGAGGCAGAGCGTGAAGTTGGCGTTGAGTCCCTGCAAGTGTTTCAGGTCGGGCGTAACATGGGTTATCAACTTCGTCCAGTCCATATCGGGCGTGAAGTCGCCGCTTGTCGATGAGTCGTAGAGCGTTTGCAGTACCTTCTTGTTCGCCTCTTTGTCGATTTCGTTGTGTTGCGCATCGAATGCCTGCTTGAAACCGTAGATATATGCCTTGACGGAGGTTACGCTCGATTTGGATATGGCACTGAAATCGATGTCGATGGATTGGCTCGGGAAGAATGTTTCGCTCGATACGCTTATCGATGTCAGCAGTGCACCGAACGGCTTGTCCTTGACGCAACGCACAGGCGAGGCGGTACGGCGATTGGTGTAATCGTCGTGGATATAGCCGTTGTAGGACTGTCCGCTGACCTCCTTCCAGTTGTATGCCTTCGAGAGGTAGATGCGTTCGCGATGACCGTCGTGGTATTGATGACCGAGGAAGTCGTGGACGATGGCGGTCGGCACGTCGGCCTTCTCGCCGACATAACGCCACGAGCATACCAGCGAGTTCAGACCGACATCGACACCCTTGTAGCCCGCATAAGGGAAGTAGAGTTTTTCGCCCGTCTTGGTCTTGGTGATTACGCCGTAGTCGGTACGACCGTTTGCCATATTGGTCTGCTGCAAATCCTCGGTAACGAATGCACCCAACTCGGCACCCGGCACGCGGTAGCCGAACGGACACGGGTCGTAGATGGTTTTGGTAACATCTTCGGTCTCCATATCGTAGCCCCACAGGAAGTCGTAGCGGTTGTACGTCCAGTTGAAATAGTAGTTACCGCCCGTTTGGTCGGTCGGCAATATGAGGTATTGCGGATTCTCGACCGCGTCTTTCAGCGTAGGACGTGCGAAGTTGATTACCTCGGCTGCCGTCTTGCGCTCGGAGGCGTAGTTGTAGTAAGGCGCGGTAATCATATCGAACACAGGGTAGCGGTAGGTGCGCGGACCCGGCGACGGGTCTTTGCGTCCCCACTGATAGTAGAGTCCGTAGGTGTCGAGTACATCGTCGGCACCCGTCCATGCGGCGCGTGTGGCACCGAGGTTGCGGTCGAGCATAGCCGTTTCGGAGGTGGCATCGCCCGGAGCGATATCGACCTCCTGCGGAGTGTCGGTTATCCAGATGTGCCAACTCCACAAGATGCGGTCGCTCTCGTCCGACACGGCGATGACGGCATTGCCGCGAGGCGGGTTGCTCTGTGCCTGTGCGGCATCGAACGGAACGCGGAAACGGACATAACCGTAGAGCAGTTCGACCTGCGTAACCAGTCCGAGGCTGCTCTCCCAGAGCAGGTGAGCCTTGACGGGCGAAATCTCCTCGGAGGTAGGGTAGAGCGTCTGCGAACCCGACGAGATGATGCCCTTCCGGCCATTGCCGACGATGGTCGCCGCAAAGCAGTAGCCGTCGTAGTATTGGTCGCCATCGGGCAGCGCGTCGTAGGTGCCGCTCACGTTGCGCAACGTGTATTCGTCGGCGCGACCGTCGGTAAAGCCCGCTTCGCCCGCAACCCGCTTCGCCTCCAAGCCGACGGTACGCAGTGTAGGGTCGACGATGAAGCAGTTGGCGTGCTGATAGACCAGCTCGTTGGCATCGTCTGCCTGTGTGTCGGTATTTGTTACCGCGTCCCAATTATACTCGGCAAGGCGCGTGAGGTCGAAATAGTGTTCATTGCCCTCGTTCTCCAAACGGGCGGCAATCGTGCCGTCGGTTTTCAGGTCGAGGTAGATGTTGTAGATGTAACCAGCCTTGAAGATATTGACTTTCTGCGTGGTCGTAACGCCATCGACCGTCTTCTTGACGTCGTAAACAGCCGGTATGGTTACGCCATAGACACCCGATGCCGCATGCAACTCGATGCGCACGGGTGCGTCGGGTTGTACGCACGAATAGCCGAGATATTTGGGCGAGAGAGCCGACGTACCCTCCATCGAAACGGGGTATTCGACCGACAGGTTGGATTCGGGGTGGTTGCTGTCGTCGCCGAAAATCGGAGTGCAGATGATTGGGGTGTTGCGCGGCTCGCTCC
>JBNMLI010000150.1:0-4342 GCA_050874765.1 Alistipes sp. | reverse complement strand
CGTAATGCTCATTGCGCATCGAGAGCAGATGATTGAGTATCTTTTCGTTGGCAGACATCGATAAATGTGTAAAAAGCCGTTTTCTGTGTGCCAAAGTAACCGAAAAAAGATTACCTTTGCAAACAATTTTGTTCAAAAAAAGTTTGAAAATGGAAAAATACGAATCGAAACAACAGCAGATTTTGCGCCCCGTTTCGCAGATATACCCGCTTATTTCGAACTTCTCGTTGCTCACGCCCGCGGTTGCCGACAAGGTCGAGGAGTGGCAGGCTACGGAGGATACGTGCTCGTTCAAGGTCAAGGGCTTTACCGTCCGCCTGCGAATGGTCGAAAAAGTCGAGAACAAACACGTTAAAATCCAAAGCGACGAGCAGGGCGGCGGACTGCCCATCGATTTCAGTTTCTGGATTCAGTTGCACGAGGTTTCCGACAACGACACCCGTATGCGTCTTGTGCTGCACGCCGAACTGAATATGATGATGCGTATGATGATTGGCGGCAAACTCCAAAAGGGACTCGACCAAGCCGCCGAGGGTTTCGCGCGAGCCTTCAATGCTCGTTAGGCAAGCGTGCAATAAAACGCTAACTCCGTGAAAAAAAAGAAAAAACGGGGCAAATTTGCGATTTTTACAAATTAAACGTATATTTGTGCGCTGAAACATAGCCGAATGCCGCAGCATAAGGCGGCGGGCTGTGCAGATGTAATAATGTTTGAGTGTTAATTATTTAATTTACTTTTAATTATGACAAAAGCAGATATCGTTAGCGAAATCGCTAAGAAAACAGGTGCAGAGAAGGTTCAGATTCAGACTATCGTCGAGGCCTTCATGGAAGAGGTTAAGGATTCTTTGGCGAAGAATGAGAACGTCTATCTCCGCGGATTCGGTTCGTTTATCATCAAGACTCGTGCCGAGAAGGTTGCCCGCAACATCTCGAAGAACACGACCATCACGATTCCGGCTCATAATATCCCTGCCTTCAAACCGGCAAAAACATTTGTTGCAAAAATCAAGTAAATAGTTACTTGGATTAACCTTAAAAATAATTAAAATTATGCCAAACGGAAAGAAGCATAAGCGTCACAAGATGGCTACGCACAAACGTAAGAAACGTCTGCGTAAGGACCGTCACAAGAAGAAGTAGTGGTGCAGAAGCCCATCGCTTCATACAATAGTTAATAACGCCGAAGGGTTAATGTATTCGACTCTTTGGCGTTAAACTATATGCGTAGGGAGGGTTGTGTCGCGTAGGCGAAGGCTTGCTTCGGCACACGCCGCATCTCTATGGAACGTATAGTCTTACAGAAACACAAAATGAATCGGGAATTAGTAGTAAACGTAACATCAACGGAGATTAACATCGCACTTTGCGAGGACAAGGTGCTTGTTGAACTCAACCGCGAGCAAGCCCAAACAGGCTTTGCCGTCGGCGACATCTACCTCGGTAAAGTGCGTAAGATTATGCCCGGACTCAATGCCGCGTTCGTGAACATAGGTCATGAGCGCGATGCCTTTATCCACTATCAGGATTTGGGACAACATTTTACCTCGCTCGACAAGGTCGTTTCGAGCTACGCGCCGGGTAAGCGCGGACTGAAACTCGAAACGCTGAAATTGGACGCGGGCATTCCGCGCGACGGTAAAATCGTAAACCAATTACAGGTCGGACAGACGGTGATGGTGCAGATTGCCAAGGAGGCAATCTCGACCAAAGGACCGCGTCTGACATCGGAAATCTCACTTGCCGGTCGCAATGTGGTACTCGTGCCGTTCTCGTCGAAGGTATTTCTGTCGCAGAAAATCCGCTCCAACGAGGCTAAAAAGCGTCTGAAACGGGTTGCCGCAAGCGTATTGCCGAAGAACTTTGGCGTAATCATACGCACGGCGGCGGAGAATGCCACCGACCTCGATGTCGAGCAGGACATACTCGCGGCAGTGGAGAAGTGGAACAAAGTTTGCCAACAGATTCGTCGCCACGCCGCGCCGTCGCTCCTTATGGGCGAGATGAGCCGCGCCAATACGATTATCCGCGACAATCTGGACGGTTCGTTCTCGCAAATATGCGCCGATGACGATGCGATGTACAACGAGATTCGCAACTATATCCGCGCGGTTGACCCCGATAAGGAGAAAATCGTGAAACTCTATCGCGGCACGGTGCCGATATTCGACAACTTCGACATATCGCGCCAAATCAAATCGCTCTTTGCGAAGTATGTGTCGCTCAAACGCGGAGCCTATCTCATCATCGAATCGACGGAGGCGATGAATGTCATCGATGTCAATTCGGGAAACCGTACCAAGGCAGAGGATAATCAGGAACAAACGGCGATGGAGGTCAATCTTGCGGCAGCCGCCGAGATTGCACGCCAGTTGCGCTTGCGCGACTTGGGCGGTATCGTAATCGTCGATTTTATAGATTTGCATAAGGCGCAGAATCGTCAGACTCTTTGGGAGGAGATGACACGTCTTATGGCTACGGATAAGGCAAGGCACAAAATTTTGCCGCTCACCAAATTCGGACTGATGCAGATTACGCGACAGCGCATTCGTCCCGTGGCGGTAAAGGATATTCAGGACGTATGCCCGACCTGCGGAGGTACGGGCAAAATACAGCCGACCGTGTTGCTCGACAAGAAAATCGAGAACCAAATCTCGTTGCTCACGCAGGAGCGCGGTCATCGCTATATAAAGTTGGTTGTCAGCCCATACGTTGCGGCATTCCTCCACAAGGGTCTGCTCTCGTTGCGACTTCGCTGGCAGATGCGTTACAAGGTGTGGATTGATATCGTTGCCGACCAGAGTGTCGGTATTGTCGATGTCCACTACTACGACCGCCACAATAACGATATACTGAATACCAAAAAAGGTAAGCAGGAACGGGCTTAAACGAATCATTCGATGCTCGGGCATCGGTTTGATATATGCACGAAATACTGAAACTTGCGGAGCATTCGGCGCAAAAGGTCGCACTCTGCAAAGAACTTGGCGAAAAAAGCAACACCGTCTATCTCAACGAGTTAGTCGGCGGGGCTTTTTCGTTTTATGCGGCAGCGGCAATCGCCGACAGCGGCGGCACGCACATCATCGTTGCCGACGATAAGGACGCGGCAGCCTATGTGATGAACGACCTCTACGCGCTTTTGGGCGAGGAGCGGGTCCTCTTCTTCCCGTCGGCATACAAGCGTTCAATTCTCTACAACAACGAGGAGGCGGAGTGCGTGGTTATGCGCACCAATGCCCTCAATGCCCTGCGCAACGGCACCGCGGGCTTTACGGTGGTCTGCACCTACCCCGAGGCACTGGCGGAACGCGTGGCGGACGAGGCTCAACTGCAAGCCGATTCGTTGGCGGTGGCAGTCGGCGACAAAATCGCCATAGGCGACTTGGAGGAGCGCGTGCTGGCACTCGGCTTCGAGCAGGTCGATTTCGTCTATGAGCCGGGGCAGTACTCGGTGCGTGGCGGCATCTTCGATATATTCTCATACGCCGAGAGCCGTCCCTACCGTATCGACTTTTTCGACGACGATGTGGAGTCGATTCGCCGATTCGAGATTTCCAATCAGCTCTCGTCCGACCGCTTGGAGCGTGTGGATATTATCGGCAACATCAACCGCACCGCGAGCACGGAGCGCGTGTCGCTCGCCCGCTTTGCAGCGGAGGCTTCGTGGTGGTTTACCGATGCCGACTATGCACTGCGTCGCGTGGACGAACTGCGCAAAAAGGTGCTGACCGAGAGTGCCGAGCCGCAGACAACGGTTGCGTTGCTCTCCTCGCGCAAGGAACTGTTGGCAGACTTGGCGCAGAGCCGCATCGTGATGATGCGCAACAACGTGGCAGAGCGTCCGGCAAAGAGTACCGTCGTCTTCGCAACCTCGCCGCAACCGAAATTCAATAAGGATTTCAAGTTGCTGGCAGACAACATCATCGACCGCACCGAACACGGCTATGCCTGCTACATACTTTCGGAAAACCGCGCCCAGATAGAGCGTCTGCAAAACATATTCCACCAAATCGGTCGCGAGAACGCTACTCTGCAAAACATACGCATCGTCCTGCACGAGGGCTTTGTCGATAACTCGCTGCACGCCTGCTTCTACACCGAGCATCAGATATTCGACCGCTACCAGCGTTACCGCATCAACGGCGAAATCAAGCGCGACGAGCAGATGACCGTCGCCGAACTCAACTCGTTGCAGGTGGGCGACTATGTGGTGCATATCGACCACGGCATCGGGCGTTTCGGCGGATTGGTGAAAATCAACGAGAACGGCAAGACGCACGAGGCTATAAAGTTGGTCTATCGCGACAACGACGTGCTGTTCGTCAATGTCCACTCGCTG
>JBNMLI010000149.1:0-4343 GCA_050874765.1 Alistipes sp. | reverse complement strand
TCGGTAGCCTTTGCCAACGCCTCGCGCAGGTATTGGTTGGCCTTGTCGTATTTCTTGACGTCCTGATAACTCTCGGCAAGAGCCATAGCCGTATTCGACGACGGGTTGAGTGCGTAGTACTTTTCGCCGACGGTAAAGAAGAAGTCGCTGGTGCATTTTGCACGCGCCATCAGCGAGAATGCCTGTGCGAGCGTCTTTTCGTCGCTCGGGTTGTCGGCAACCTTCTTGGCGAATATCTTCTCGATATTGTCGCAACTTGCCGCGCCGCTCATACCGAAGCACGATTCGAACTGCTCCTTGAACTCCTGTTGCTCGGGCAGGATATCCTCGAAATACTTGGCGTTAGCCTCGTAGGCATTGACGACGGTCATCGCATCGACCAAGTCGTTGGAGTAGTCGTCGCAGAGGTTCTTGAAATAGATTGCCAGCACCTCGGGGTCGGCTTTGCCCGTAACCTCAATCTGTGCGGCGATGGCATCTTCGAAAGCCTTGCGCACACCTGCACGGTCGCTCTCCTTATAGGTAAGGTATTCGCGAGCCTTGCGCTCCAAGATATAGTCCTTGCCGCGCTTCGGGTGCGAAGCGTAGTTTTCGAGGCGTACATCGTAGAGCCACAGCAGCGAATCGACATACATATTTTTCTCGGCGAGCGTCTGCGCACGATTGATTTTCTGCTTATAGAGTTTCACACCATTGACATAGATGTTCTCCGAAGCCTTCGGGCAACGTGCAATAAGTTTTTGCAGGTAGCCCGCAGCAGCGTTGAAGTTGTGGTTGTTAATCTCCTCTTTGAGGAACGAACTGCTCAAATAGTTATCGCGGCGTTCGTCCGGCGTTTCGCCCCACTTGGCAAAGCGCGGGTCGGAAAAGTCCTGTGCAACCGCTACGGACAAGCCCGCCACGGTCAGAACCGATGCAATCAGAAATTTTATACGTTTCATGTTAATGTTATAGTTTTATTTTGTTTATACTCTATTCAAAATCAAACATTTGTGCCTTGCACTAATCGTACTTCGGGCGAACGAACCAATAGTCCTCGCCGAACATCGACAGACCGAGCGACACCTTGAAATAGTTTTGTCGTATCAGTCCCACGCGCTGACCGATGCTGTTCGTAATCGAGCCCATCGAGCCGCGACAACCATACTCGAAGCCTACGTCGATACTCGTCGCTCCCATAAATCGCAACGGGAAGCCGACACCTGCCGTGATGGCGAATTGGTTGATGCGCGTGCCGTTGTAGGTTTGGTAGTAGTCGCTGTATCTGCCGCCGATACGGTATGCCATACGGCGCATATAGCGACGCACATCGAAGCGGTTGGGAGTATATTCCAAGCCGACTTTATAGACGTTTGCGTCCGTATAGCCGACCTTTATGTTGCCGTAGGTCTGTTCGTCGAACACGCCTTTGTTGCTACCCCACATCTGTCGTTCGTAGTCGAAGCCCGCCGTAAATCGCGTATCCTGATAGGTTACGCCGACATTGATTTGGTGAGGCAGGCGCATTTGGCTGACCGACTTTTCGTGAACGACCTCCGTATAGTAGGAGTTGTTCTGGTAGATTTCGCGGCTGACCTTCGGACGCAGCGAACCGCCGTAGTCGTATGTGGCACCGAATGTGAGCATACGTTTTTCGGTTGCAATCGCGCTCCACTGCACACCCACCTGAAACTTGAAATTGGAGATGGAGTAGTCGTCCACACCCACTATCGAACTCGGCGTACCCGTGCCGACATAGTCGTTAGCCACGGTCGAGGAGTAGTTGTGTTTGATGTTGCCCCAATAGTATTTGGCGGCAATACCTATCGAGAAGTTCTTGAAAGGTTCCCAGCCCACTCCTGCCTTGACCTCCGTAACATCGCCGTCGCCGGAGTAGTTGTAGACCACGCGACCGATTGTTCCCCAGATATCTTCGCTCTCCTCGGTGTGGGGCATCTTGTAGCCGACACTGCTGTACGGCGAGAGGCTCAAACCGAAGCCCAAACCCTTGGCTACGGGGAACTGTATGGCGAGTTCGTGGAAATTGATGGTGTTCTTCGCATTCTTTGCCGTGCGCATATAGGCATTTGCGGCATCATATTTGCGCTGGCGGTTTTGCAGGAAGTTGCCCTCGGCACTGAAATCGAAGATGAAACTCTTGCGGAAAGTCGCGCTGTAACCCGCAGGGTTGAGCATACTGACCGACTGACCGCTGCGCCAAGCAACACCCACACCGCCCATTGCACGCTGTGCCGTGTTGCCGATTGTACCGATTTCGCCGATACCGAACATCGTATAAGGCGAGTAGGCATTGACGCTGCTGTCCTGCGCACTCACCTGCGCAGGCAACGCCATGCCGGTCAATGCAAACGCTGCGACCGCGGCCGCCTTGCACAAACTATTTAATCTCCTTCGCTGCATTGTACTCCAAAATTACGTTTAGTCCGATATACATCATATTGCAATTTGCAAATATCGCATTTTTAATTCGATTAACAAAACATTTCGCATCGCCACCGCTAAAAATTATGCGGATTTGCGGATTTTTTTTCAAAAAACGAGCGGCGTATCCCTCGATTTCATAGAGAACACCCTGCATAACGCCCTGCTCTATTGCCGTGCTGGTCGTGTTGCCCAAAGCGTCCGCCACCTCCGTCGTTCGGCACATAGGCAGGTGTGCCGTATATTCGTGCAACGCCCGAAACCGCGCCCCTACGCCGAGCGAGATGTTGCCGCCACGGAACGCTCCGCCCTCGACAAGGTCGATAGTGATTGCCGTGCCGAAATCGACGAGCAACATATCCTCCGCGCCGTACAACTCCAACGCTCCGACTGCCAATGCTATACGGTCGACGCCGAGTGTTGCGGGCGTGGCATAATCGATTGGCATCGGTACTGCCGTGAGCGACGACATACAGAGCAGATAATCGACCTTGTCGCGCAACAGCGCGCGCAGGCACTCTTCCTCGCCGCGCGTCGAAGCGACTATTGCCTTTGCAGGGGCGTATTGTGCGACAATATCCGCCACCTCCTGCTCGGCAAACCGCTCCGCACGCCACTGCGCCACCACACGGCGGTTGTTGCTATCTATAACGGCAATCTTGGTCAAAGTATTGCCCATATCGACAATCAGGTTAAGTTTTTTCTCCATAGCCTCTACAACGCTTTCAATACCCGTAACGCCTCCGCGACATCGGGCACACGGCGCACCGTCATCGCAAGTTTCTTGTCAGGCTGTTTCAGCACATAGCGGTCGGGCTCTTTGGTAACCTTTTTCAGCAGGGTCATAAACGCATCGCTCTTATAGAACGGCGAAGAGTCGTCGCCAACGAACTGCACAATCATCAGTCCGTTCTTGACCTTCACCTTCTCCATACCCAATCGCATAGCCTCCCAGCGCAGGCGTACCACATCGAGCAGTTCGCGTGCCGCTGCCGGCATCTCGCCGAAGCGGTCGGTAAGTCGCTCGCCGAATGCCGTCAGAGCCGCCTCGTCGCGCAACGAATCCAGTTCGCGGTACAGACGCAGACGCTCTGCCTGTTGGCGTACATAACTCTCGGGTAGTTCCGCCTCGACACCGAGTTCGATGACCACATCATCGACATAGCCCATCGTATGCTCGACGGCCTGTTGCTCCTCGTGGCTCAAACCTGCCACATCGAGCCCCTCGGCACGCAGTTCGGCAATAGCCTCGTTCATAATCTTTTGGTAGGTTTCGAAGCCTATGTCGGCGATGAAGCCGCTCTGCTCGGCACCCAGCAGGTTACCGGCACCGCGTATGTCCAAATCCTGCATGGCGATATTGAAGCCCGAGCCCAAATCGGAGAACTCCTCGATAGCCCGCAATCGCCGTCGCGCATCGGACGAGAGCATCTCGTCGGGACGCGAAAGCAGGTAGCAGTATGCCTTGCGGTCGCTTCGTCCGACGCGCCCGCGCAACTGGTGCAAGTCGCTCAAACCGAAGCGGTCGGCATCGTCGATTATTATGGTATTCACGTTCGGAATATCGACACCGCTCTCGACGATAGAGGTCGCCACCAGCACATCGAAATCGCCATAGATAAAGTCCATCACGACCTTCTCCAATTCGGCGGATTTCATCTGACCGTGCGCCGTCATCACCCTTGCCTTCGGACAAAGACGCGTAATCATACCGCGCACGTTCATCAAATCCTCGACGCGGTTGTGTATGAAATAGACCTGACCGCCTCGTGCCAACTCGGTTTCGATGGCATCGCGCACCAGCTCCTCCGAGAAGGTGTGCGACTCGGTGATAATCGGCTGACGGTTAGGCGGTGGCGTAGATATGACGGAGAGGTCGCGCGAACCCATAAGCGAGAATTGCAGGGTACGCGGAATTGGTG